>NZ_FR892623.1:148225-163428 GCF_000436015.1 Prevotella sp. CAG:592
AGAGATGGGCGACGGAATATACGGAGTAGACGCCGTGGCGACGGACAACTTCCAGACCACTGCCGCCGACCTGAGCAGGGCTGACTGTGCGCTGATAGCGGCAACGCTGCCCAACCCGAGGAAATTCAGCTCTAAAGACCCTGGACCATACATGAGGAAAAGGCGCAGCCAAATAGAGCAGCAGATGAAATTCATACCGTCGTTCCCAAAAGAGGGAGAAGACATCAACCCCGAAACATCAAGCGGAGGAATCTACCGCAACAGAAAAAGATAAAGCACACACGGCACTCAACAAGTTTCAACAACGAAAACCCATCAACGAAAAGAAGAAATGACCCACGAATTGAACGACAGCCAAAGAGCGGCAGTGGAATACTGCGACGGACCGTCACTGGTAATAGCCGGAGCAGGTTCGGGAAAGACGCGCGTGCTGACATACAAAGTGGCATATCTGCTCGAAAAGGGCATCATGCCATGGAACATCCTTGCGCTGACCTTCACGAACAAGGCGGCAAACGAAATGCGCCAAAGAATAAATGCAATAGCTGGCGATAACAGGGCGCAATACATCAGGATGGGAACTTTCCACAGCGTGTTTTCAAGAATACTCCGCGTAGAGGCGGAAAGAATTGGATACAGCCAGAACTTCACCATCTACGACGATGCCGACCAGAAGAGCCTCATCAAAGCCATAATAAAAGAACTCGGACTCAACGACAAGGTGTATAAGCCATCAACAGTGGCTTCGAGGATAAACATGGCGAAAAACAACATAATAACGCCCGACGACTACGCCAACGACAGGGCTATCATGACGAGAGACTTCGAGACACACATGCCCGATGTGGCAAAAGTGTACAAGGCATATAGCGAAAGATGCAGAATGGCAAACGCCATGGACTTCGACGACCTGCTCACCAACACATATCTGCTGCTGCAGGAAAACCCTGACGTGCTGGAAAAATACGCCACGGCATTCGAATACATCCTCGTGGACGAGTATCAGGACACCAATGCCGTGCAACAGAAAATCGTGGCGCTGCTGGCAAGTAGACACAACAGGATATGTGCCGTGGGTGACGACGCACAGAGCATCTACGCCTTCAGAGGGGCAAACATCGACAACATGCTCGGATTCGAAACGGCGTTCAAGGGCACAAAGGTGTTCAAGCTGGAACAGAACTATCGCAGCACGAAGAGAATAGTGGCAGCGGCAAACAGCCTGATACGCCACAACATGAGACAGATAAAGAAAGACGTGTTCAGCGAAAACGACGAGGGAGAGAAGCTGCTGCTCAATATGGCATACAGCGACAAGGAAGAGGCGTCGATAGTATGCAGCGAGATAAAGCGCACAATGAAAAAGCAAGGATGCGACTACAACGAATTCGCCATTCTATACAGAACCAACGCACAAAGCCGGTCGTTTGAGGAGGCGCTCAGGAAAAGCAGTATGCCATACAAAATCTACGGCGGACTGAGCTTCTATCAGCGAAAGGAGATAAAAGACGTGATAGCATACTTCAGACTCGTGGCAAACCCCGACGACGAAGAAGCGCTCAAGAGGGTGATAAACTATCCGGCAAGGGGTATCGGAAACACTACGATGCAGAAGATAACGGCAGCGGCAGCCACCGCAGGCACAAGCCTCTGGAGCGTGATAAATGCGCCACAGCATTCGGGACTCAACCTGGGAGCGGCAACGCTGAAGAAGACTGAGGCCTTTAGGCAGCTCATCGCTTCATTCATAGAAAGAATACAGACCGACGACGCATACTCACTGGGCTACGACATAATAAAGGAGAGCGGAATAGCTGCAGAACTATATGCTGACAAAGAATCGGAGAGCATCGCCAGACAGGAGAACTTGGAGGAATTCCTGAACAGTCTGCAAGACTTCGTGGAAAGCCGCAAAGACGATGCCGAACAGCAGCGAAACATTCTCATCACAGACTTCCTGCAGGAGGTGTCGCTTCTTACTGATCTGGAAAGCTCAGAAGACGACACGCAGAAGAAAGTGAACCTGATGACGATACACAGCGCCAAGGGACTGGAATTCCCACACGTGTTCATAGTGGGACTGGAAGAGAACATATTCCCGAGCCCCATGGCGCTGAACTCACAGCGGGAACTGGAAGAAGAGCGCCGACTACTATACGTGGCTATCACAAGGGCGGAGAAAAGCTGCACCCTATCATGCGCAAGAAACAGATACCGCTACGGAAAGATGGAATTCGACACACCGAGCAGATTCATCAGAGACATAGACCGCAGTCTGCTGTTGGTGAACGACATGACGAACGGCACAGGATTCACATCATCGCCCGCATCATCATACGGAGCAAAGAGTCCCAGCGCCCCATACGGCGAGAGCCGCAGCGCATTCTTCGGCAGAAGGCAGGCGGTAAACACATACTCGAAGAGAGAAAACGGCAGCAGCACAACAAACGGCGCCCCTAACAGCTTCGGAAAATACAAGAGGATAAGTTCCGGCAACGCAACTTCGGCATACGGCAGCCCTTATGCCAACACCTCACAAACGACACAGAACAACGCCCCTGCCCTATCGCAGGTGACAACGCCAGGCGGAGAGCTGAGAGAGGGAGCCCTGGTGGAGCATTCACGCTTCGGCTTGGGTACGATAGAGAGAATAGAAGGAACAGGAGAAAACTGCAAGGCCACAGTGAGATTCAACAACTTGGGAACCAAGCAACTGCTCGTAAAATTCGCACGGCTGAAAGTGGTAAAATAAGAAAACTACTCCAGCATAATACCTGATAAACAGTCGCAAACAACCAGAATCAGAAATGACAAATACATATTATCACAACGGAAAGAGGAAAAAGAAAAAAGTGAGATACAGAAAGAAGAGAGTGGCAATGCTCGTAGCCGGATTCATAGGAATATGTTCCGCTATAACACTATCGATGACCGACTGCAGTAGCTATTCTCACCAAGAGCCCGAAAAGGAAGAAATACCACAGACACACCTCAACGACACGCTGACAAACTGCATGTCGGACGCCCCAGCACTGGAGGGAATGGAGAAGGAACTAAAGAGGTATTTCGAGAGATGGGAACTGAACGGCGCACAGATAGCAGTATCCAGGGGCGACTCGCTACTCTATGCCAAAGGCTTCGGATGGGCGGACAAAGAGGCAGGACAGGAAATGCAGCCGTCGAACATCATGAGGCTGGCGTCGGTGTCTAAGTTGCTGACGGCAGTGGGAATAATGAAACTTGTCGACGACAAGAAGATAAAACTCTATGAACACGTGTTCGGAGCAAAAGGAATACTCAACGACACGGCTTTCACAAACGTGATAAAGGACCCGAGATACTTCGACATAACAGTGGAACAGCTGCTCCGCCACAAAGCCGGATTCACAACAGGAGCCGGCGACCCCATGTTCTCAACACGCTATATAATGATGCAGAACAGACTCACGGAAGCTCCTGACAACAAGACGCTTATGAAGATTCTGCTAAAGCGGAGGTTAGGCTTCACACCGGGCACGGCAAAAAGATATTCCAACGTGGGCTACACACTGCTCTCGATGATAATAGAGAAGAAGACGCGGATGAGCTACGAGCAGTTTATGACCGACAGCATATTCAGACCCGCAGGATGCTTCGACTTCCATATCGCCGGCAACTACCCAAAAGACAGGAGAAGCAACGAAGTTAAGTACTACATGCACAAAGGATCGGAACCTGTGCTGGAATACAACAACAGCGGAAGAATGGTGGAGAAATGCTACGGCGAGAACGACATTCCACGGCTGCAAGGCGCAGGAGCGTGGTGTGGTTCGGCAGCTGAACTGAGCCGGTTCGTGGCGGCGATAGACCTCGTGCCCGGAGCTAAAGACATTCTGAGCAAAGGGGCAATAGAATTCATGACACGTGAAATGCCGGACTACGACTTCTCCATCGGATGGAACTTCACACCAGCCAACGGCCCTTGGATAAGGACAGGCTCGCTATCGGGTACAAGCGCCATTATCCTAAGATACCCTGACACGGAATGCTGGATTCTCATCACCAACACGAGCACGTGGAAGGGACATGGATTCTCGAAAGACACCATGAGACTATTCGAGAAACTGAGAAAAGAATACAGCTCGAAATTACCGAAGAGGAACTTGTTTCTCGCTGAATGACGAAAGTACAACAAAAAAGAACTGTAATTCCTGCTCAGGAGAATTATGAATGCCAGCGAAAATGTGGACAATCGTCACGCTATAATAGCGCAAAAAGAGCAATATGAAAAATAATTCATGCCAATGTGGCTTTTTTGACACCCACTTGTTGCAAGTTAAGTAAATAATACGTAAATTTGTAAGCGTAAGCCCAAGCAGACATGCGGATTATCAATGACTTATGAAGCAGCTGACTTCAAGACAGAAAGGCTGCCAACAAAACAACAGAAAGAGTGGTCTGCGTCTCCCCTTGGGGAGGGCAGAAAACTTATAAATCGTTAACTTAAATAATATGATAGACTATTTTGCACAACACCTTTGGCAAATGTGGGCACTGGTATGTATCGTTTGCCTGATTCTGGAACTCACCAACGGTGACTTCTTCATTATGTGTTTCGCCATCGGAGCGATCTGCTCTGCAGTATTGTCAGCATTCGGACTGCCGTTCTATGCCGGACTGGCAGTGTTTGCAGCGGCATCGGTGCTCAGCCTGTTTTTCATACGCCCCACGTTGATGAAGAAGCTGCATCCCAGAGAATCCCTGAGACGGAGCAATGCCGACGCACTCATCGGAAGAACGGCAAGGGTGAGCCAGACAATAGTGGAAAACGGATTCGGCAGAGTGGCACTCGACGGTGACGACTGGAAGGCTCAGGCCGCCGACGGAAGCCGCATCGAAGAGGGACAGAACGTGATAGTGAAAGACAGGGACAGCATAATACTGACTGTTGAAAAAGAATGTTAAACCTATAAAACAAACTAAATCATGAACATCGGATTATACGTGTTGGTGGCAATAGTGATTTGCGCACTGATATTAGTGAAGAAGAGCCTGGTGATAATACCACAGTCGGAAACGAAAATCATAGAGAGACTCGGAAGATACTACGCTACGCTGAAGCCTGGCATAAACATCATCATACCGTTCATCGACAGGGCAAAACCCATCATCACCATGAGCAGAGGAAGATACATGTATGCCACATCTATCGACCTCAGAGAGCAGGTGTACGACTTCGACAAGCAGAACGTGATAACCAAAGACAACGTGCAGACGCAGATCAACGCACTACTATACTTCCAGATTGTTGACCCGTTCAAGGCAGTATACGAAATCAGCAACCTGCCGAACGCCATAGAGAAACTCACGCAGACAACGCTGAGAAACATCATCGGAGAACTGGAACTCGACCAGACGCTCACATCCAGAGACACCATAAACACAAAGCTGCGTGCCGTACTAGACGACGCGACCAACAAATGGGGAATAAAGGTGAACAGAGTGGAGCTGCAAGACATCACACCTCCGGAGAGCGTGCTGCAGGCAATGGAGAAGCAGATGCAGGCAGAAAGAAACAAGCGTGCCACAATCCTCACTAGCGAGGGACAGAAAGCAGCGGCAATCCTGAAGTCGGAAGGAGAAAAGACCGCCATCATCAACAAGGCTGAAGCCGACAAGCAGATGGCAATACTCAACGCCGAAGGTGAGGCACAGGCAAAGATAAGAAAAGCCGAAGCCGAGGCTGTGGCAATAGAAAAGATAACCGAGGCAGTGGGAAAGAGCACCAATCCGGCAAACTATCTGCTCGCGCAGAAATACATACAGATGATGCAGGAACTTGCTGCAGGAGACAAAACAAAGACCGTTTACCTGCCGTATGAAGCCACAAACCTGCTGGGAAGCATCGGAGGAATAAAAGACTTGTTCAAATCAGAATAAGCAAAGCCCACTGAGAATAAGCAAAGCCCACTGGCAGAGGCATAAACAACGCCCACACGCAGAAACACAGCAAAGCCAGACAACTGAGCATAAGCAAAACTAACAGTTAGAGGCAATACAATAACACACATAAATAAAAAAAGACAATCGACAAGAAGAAATGAAAATTTGCATAACCGTTGGAGCAAGACCAAACTTCATGAAGGTGGCACCGCTCATCCACGCCATTGAAAAGGCAAAAAACGCAGGACAGGACATCGACAGTTCACTGATATATGCCGGGAGTGAAAACGACCCTACGCTAGAAGACTCACTCTTCAGCGACATGATGATAAACAGACCCGATGTATATCTGGGTGTTGACTGCCAGAACCTGAACGAACTGACAGGAAGGGTGATGTCAGAATTCGACAGATATCTCACCGAAAACAAGACGGACGTGGTGATAGTGGTAGACGACCTCGCATCTACAATGGCGGCAGCGATAGTGACAAAGAAACACGGCATCGCACTGGCACACCTCGTGGCAGGAACACGCTCCTTCGACATAAAGATGCCAAAGGAGATAAACAGACTCGTCATCGACGGGCTCTCTGACTTCCTCTTCACGGCTGGCATCGGCAGCAACTCCATCGTAAACAGAGAGGGAGCGGAACTGTCACACGTTTACGAAGTGGGAAACATACTGATAGACACTCTCAGATTCAACCACAAAAGGCTCTCAAGGCCTCACGTCTTCGACCAGCTCTGCATAAAGGAAGGAGAATACATAGTATTCACGCTAAACCGCAAGGCGCTGATAGAAAAAGAAGAAAACCTCAAGGCCATGCTTCTGTCTATGAGCAAAGCTGCGAAAAACACTCCCATAATAGCCGCACTGAGAAACAAAGCCAAGGAGACAGTGGAGAGACTGGCTGACGGAATGCACAACATCCACATCATCGACCCACTGCCCTATCTGAAATTCGGCTACCTCACGGCTCACGCCAAGGGAATAGTGACCGACTCAGGAAACGTGGCTGAAGAGGCAACATTCAACAATGTGCCATGCGTAACGCTGAACAACTACACAGAACACATAGAGACCGTGAAGGTGGGAAGCAATATACTCGTGGGAGAAGACGCTGAGAAACTTGCAGAATGCGTTACAGACATCGAGGAAGGACGATGGAAAAAATCATCGCTGCCCGACCGTTGGGACGGCAGGACTTCGGAGCGCATCGTACACATACTGCAGGAGGCAAAACTGTAAGCCTCAAGAAAAGTCCTTAAATAAGGAAGAAAGAATATATAAACAAGTACAAGTCCCCGCTTCAAAACAATAAGGAAGCGGGGATTTTTAACCCCGATCGTCAGAAAGTCATGAAACACGACATTTACTGCCAGACGACCGCATGGGGTAGAAAAAAACAACAGACCTCCAATGGAATTAGAACTGCAACCATTAGCCCTGCCTTGCGACGGCGGAAGACCATTCGTAATAGCAGGCCCATGCTCGGCTGAAACCGAAGAACAAGTCATGACGACAGCCACACAGCTTGCCGCCAAAGGCTGCCACATCTTCAGGGCTGGCGTGTGGAAACCGCGCACCAAGCCCGGAGGCTTCGAAGGAAACGGCGAGAAGGCTCTGCCATGGCTGAAGAGAGCCAAAGAAAAGACAGGCATGCTCATCACCACCGAAGTGGCAACGCCGGAGCATGTGGAACTGGCTCTGAAATATGGCATCGACCTGCTCTGGATAGGAGCACGCACCACAGCCAACCCCTTCGCCATGCAGGCGCTTGCCGACAGCCTGAGGGGAACAGACATTCCGGTGCTCGTGAAAAACCCTGTAAACCCCGACCTTGAACTATGGATAGGTGCCATGGAACGTATCAACCAGGCAGGTCTGAAGAGGATTGCAGCCATTCACAGAGGCTTCTCGAGCTTCGACAAGAAACTGTACAGAAACCTGCCCATGTGGCAGATTCCCATCGAGCTGCACCGCCGCATCCCCGACCTGCCCATAATCTGCGACCCGAGCCACATCGGCGGCAGACGTGAACTCATAGCGCCCCTGTGCCAGCAGGCAATGGACTTGGGCATGGACGGACTTATCATCGAGAGCCACTGCGACCCTGAGAAGGCATGGAGCGACGCAAAACAGCAAATCACTCCCGACATGCTCGACAATATCCTCAGTCTGCTCGTCATACGCGACAAGTCTGTGACTACGGAGGTGATAAACGAAATGCGCAAGCAGATTGACGAACTCGACAACACCATCATGGAAGTCCTTGCCAAGCGCATGCGCATTTGCCGCGACATCGGCCAATACAAGAAGGAGCACAATATGACCGTGTTGCAGGCCTCCCGCTACAACGAGATTCTTGACAAGCGAGGGGCGCAAGGTGCGCTATTCGGCATGTCGCCGGAATTCGTGAAGGAAATCTTCGAAGCCATCCACGAAGAGTCGGTGAGACAACAGATGGAGGTGATAAACAAGTAGACTGGTTGACGAGTTAGAAAACAAATAAACCGACTGACAAGTAAGATAATATACAAATTTACGATTTAACAAATAGACGAGTAAGATAATATATACGAGTTGGACGAGTGAATACGAGTGAGACCAGTAAACAAGGAAAAGACAAGTCCCTGCCTGCAGAAATAATTCCGCCGACAGGGACTTTATCATTATTGACGATATTAGCCTTTATTATGTGCGTTCTGCTGCATGTGGCTTACTCTGGCGATGCGAATCTGTCGCCCGTCTGCTTCACCAATGCGCGAGCCACCTTCTCTGGGAAGCCTGTACGCTTCACGGTTGCTCCATTGCCGGTCTTGGTCCTCAGGAACTTGCCGTCCTTGGTAGGTTTCACAGCCATGTCATTATACTTCACGATGAGGTAAATTGCCAGTTCCTTCCATCTTGCAAGCATCTGCTGCGCCTGGGTGTTGCTGTAGTCCGTGAGATAGTCTACTGCCTTCTGCTCACTCTCGCCATAGAGCTTGAGTGCCTGTTTCTCTATCTCGCCCTGGTTTGCGATATAAGAGTTGTCGAGCGAGTCTCTCACCTCCTTGAGCGACGGGAACATCTGCGAGTAGCGAGGATAAACCATGTTACTGACCCAGTTGCACACCCAGAATGCGTTTTTGTCGCTGAATGTCACAGCGTCGGCTCCCGGCGTGTTGTAGCACTCCGGCTGCACTGTGTTTCCACAGTATATCGGTGTATATGCTACCATATTGCCGTCATCGTTTCCAAACCACAACACTCCTCCTATCTGGCGTGGCAGCCATGATCTCATCTGCGACACGTAAGAGAATGCCGTCTGCTGTGTAGAGACCGGACGCTCATTGAAATATGCCTTTCCATCTACCTTGAATGAAAGCGGTGTCGGACGGTATGGCATTTCCCATACACCCTGTCCCAAGTCATTTCCCAGGTCGAACGGTGTGCCCTCGTAGTGGTCGCGCATGCTTGCCTCAAGGTCTTGCAGTGAAACCTTCTTGTTTGGCACGATCCATAAAGGCATCGGTTCGGCGTCTTTCACTTTTCCCTCTACATAGGGCAGATATTTGTCCATGTCGCCAAAGCGGTTGAAGAAGCTCCACACTCTTGCCTCGCATGCTCTTCTACCGCTGAAGGTTGGCGCTGCGTAAACGTCACAGAAGCTGAAGTCCTTGTCCTTTCCTGTGAACCATCCTTTGCTTCTTGCAAACTTTATGCAGTCTTTGGAGAACATCACATTCTTCTTGTCCTTCTGGTCAAATGTGCGTATGCGGCTCTGGTTTGCGTGAGCGCAGATGGCATCGTCAGGAATGCGCACTGCCACCCATACTACTCCCTTGCTGCCGGGTCCCTTGCCCATCATTTCCATTATCCACGCCTCGTTGGGGTCACAGATTGTGAATGTCTCTCCCTCAGAGCAGAAGCCGTAGGTTTCCACGAGTCTGGTCATCACGGATATAGCCTCGCGGGCTGTTTTGGAGCGCTGCAGCGCGATATAGATCAGCGAACCGTAATCGAGGATTCCCGTCGTGTCCACCATTTCTTCTCTTCCTCCGAAAGTGGTTTCTCCGATAGTCACCTGATATTCGTTGATGTTTCCTATCACATTGTAGGTCTCTGCCGCCTGTGGTATCTGTCCGTGATATTCCTTTGTATCCCAGTCGTAGATTTGCAGCATCTCCCCTTTGGCGTGTTTGCCGGCGGGGTAATGGCATAGTCCCAGGAACATGCCGTAGTCGTCGGCGCTATAGGTACACATCACCGAACCGTCGGCACTTGCCTTCTTTCCCACTATGAAGTTGGTGCAGGCCAGAGCGTTGATCACGCCTGTACATAACAGTAATGATAAAAACAGTTTTCTCATGATATTGACTCTTCAAAAAAATTATTGTTATTTGAATTCCTTTCAACAAGCCTTGAAACTCATGTCGAGTCCCTTCACCGAGTGTGTGAGAGCTCCCACAGAGATGAAATCGACGCCACATTCCGCATAGTCGCGTATAGTGTCGAACGTTATTCCTCCGCTAGACTCAGTTTCATAGCGTCCGCCAATGAGTTCCACGGCCTTCTTAGTGTCTGCCACAGAGAAGTTGTCGAGCATTATGCGGTTTACTCCTCCGTGTGTGAGCACCTGGTTAAGCTCGTCGAAGTTTCTCACTTCCAGCTCAATCTTCAGGTCGAGGTTTTTCTCTTTCAGATATGCATGACAGCGGTCGATGGCGTTTGTTATACCTCCAGCGAAGTCCACGTGGTTGTCTTTGAGCAGTATCATGTCGAAGAGACCTATTCTGTGGTTCATTCCTCCACCTATCTTCACTGCCTGCTTTTCGAGCATACGCATCCCAGGTGTAGTCTTGCGTGTATCGAGCACGTGTGTCTTTGTGCCTTTCAGCTTCTCCACGTATTTATGTGTCATCGTGGCGATGCCGCTCATTCTCTGCATGATGTTGAGCATGAGCCGCTCTGTCTGTAGCAGCGAGCGCACCTTTCCTGTCACAACCATTGCGATGTCGCCTTTTTTCACTTCGGCTCCATCACCTATCAACACCTCCACTTTCATGGTGTTGTCAAATCTGTCAAACACTTTTTTTGCCACCTCTACTCCGGCCAGTATGCCGTCTTCTTTGATGAGGAGGTGTGATTTGCCCATTGCGTCTTCTGGTATGCAGCATAGCGTGGTGTGGTCACCGTCGCCGATGTCTTCCGCGAAAGCCAGGTCGATGAGCTTGTCTTCCAATTCTTCTACTGTGTACATTATGTTTTGTTGTTAATTATTAAAGTTGACGGGTTGAACTTCTCCTAACCTTATTTAAATAAGGTCAGGAACAGGTCTTGTTTTCCTACAGATATACTCCCACTCCGATGCGCAGTCCCACTTTCGAATAGTCTGAGTGGTTCTTTATCGACTGGTCGTAATATACTGACGGTTCTATCGTTACGCTCTTTCCGAGGAAGAATGCGTATCCGAGCTCCAGTCCCGGCATGATGTCGTTGTATCCGCTTCCGCCATGCACGAGACGGGCGTTGAGGCCCATATACAGTCCGTTCTGTATTATGTAGTAACGGCCCCCCACTCCGACAGCGAACTTGTCATCCACGTCTTCGTCGTGGCTGTAGCCTGCCATGACCAGTGCCATCCAGTTGTCTGCCACCAGATATCCGCCCTTTGCCTCCACTCCGAGGCTGAGCTTCTCTGCTCCGCTGTAGCTCAGATTGATTCCTGTCAGTGAGCCGTTGCAATAGTATTTTCCTTGTTCAAACTGTGCGCTTGCCGTCATGGTCATCAGGAATCCTATCGCCAGCAATAAAATTTTCTTCATAATTTATGTTTCTGTTTAATTCGTAATCCGCCTTCGGTGCTCATTTTGCCGCTGGCTTGTGTTTATCTCTGCAAAAATACTCATTTTATCTGAACCTGCAAGGGTATAATCGAAATAAGTAATGGTAAAAAAACCGAGGAGCGGCAATTCTGCCTTTTCCCCGGTGTTTTCTTGTTTCCACATCCTTTCTGTGGTGTGTATGTTTGGCCTGTTTCTGAATTTCCCACAAATGGTCTTGCCCGTCCGTTTTCTCATTCAGACCGCTTGTCACGCATTGTGTTTTGCCTTGAGCTTTGCCACGTATGCGTCGATTACCGCCACTGCCGTAACGTTCACAATGTCGCGCACGGAGCTTTCAAAGTCGGTGAAGTGTATCGGCTTGTTGAGTCCCATCTGTATCGGACCGATTATCTCGGCATCGGTGTTCAGTCCCTGGAGCAGTTTGTATGCTCCGTTGGCGCTGCTCAGATTTGGGAACACGAGTGTGTTCACGTCTTTGCCCTTGAGGCGTGAGAACGGGAATTTGGAATCTCGCAGTTCTCTGTTGAGGGCGAAGTTTATCTGCATTTCTCCGTCGATGGCCAGCTCCGGGAATTGATTCTGCATGGCAGCCACCGTCTCGTGTACCTGCAGCGGACTTCCGCAGTCGTCTGTTCCGAAGTTGGAGTAGCTTATCATGGCTATGTTCGGCTCTTCGTTGAAGAAGCGCACTGTGGCAGCGCTCAGTTTCGCCACGTCCATGAGCGTGTCTTTGTCGGGATGACGGTTGATGAGCGTGTCAGAGATGTAATACACTCCTTTGCTTGTGTTCAGGATGTGCATCGTGGCGAAGTGTGAGTAGCCCGGCTGTATGCCAACCACTTCTTTTGCCACTTTTATGGTGTTTGAGTATTTGGTGTAGAGTCCTGTTATGAAGGCATCGGCGTCGCCAGTCTCCACCATCATCATTCCGAAGTAGTTGCGCTCGAACATCTTGTCGTTTGCCTCGTCGAACGTGTAGCCTTCTCTCTGTCGTTTCTCTGCCAGGATGTGGGCATAGCGTTCGCGACGCTCCGCCTCTCTGTCGTGGCGAAGGTTCACTATTTCCACTCCGTCGAGGCTCAGGTCGAGTTCTTTTGCGAGTTTCTTTATGCGTTCGTCGTTGCCGAGCAGTATCGGCTGGCAGATGCCTTCTGCCTTTGCCTGCACTGCCGCCTTGAGCATCGTGGGGTGCAGTCCCTCGGCGAAGACCACTCTCTGCGGGTGTTTGCGTGCGGTATCGTATAGTTTCTGGGTGAGCTTTGTCTCTTGTCCGAGCATCTCGCGCAGCTTGTTCTTGTATGCCGTCCAGTCGGTGATTGTCGTCCTTGCCACTCCACTGTCGATTGCCGCCTTTGCCACTGCTGCCGATACTTCTGTGATGAGTCGCGGGTCAACGGGTTTTGGGATAAAGTAGAGAGGTCCGAAGGTGAGGTTGTTCACGTGGTACACATCGTTCACCACGTCGGGCACCGGTTGTTTCGCCAGATCTGCGATGGCGTGTACTGCCGCCAGCTTCATCTCCTCGTTGATTGCCGTTGCGTGCACGTCGAGTGCTCCACGGAAGATGTATGGGAATCCTATCACGTTGTTTATCTGGTTAGGGTAGTCGGAGCGTCCTGTGCTCATGAGCACGTCGGGACGGCTTGCCATGGCGTCTTCGTATGATATTTCGGGCACGGGGTTTGCGAGTGCGAATACGATTGGCTGTTCTGCCATTGAGCGTATCATGTCTTGCGTGAGCACGTTGCCTTTTGAGAGTCCCACAAACACGTCGGCTCCTTTTATCGCCTCTTCGAGGGTGTGCACGTCACGCCTGTCGGTGGCAAAAAGCTTCTTCTGTTCGGTCAGGTTTTCCCTGTCGCTGGTTATCACTCCCTTGGAGTCGAGCATCAGTATGTTTTCTGTCTTGGCTCCGAGTGCCACATACATCTTTGTGCATGATATGGCTGCGGCTCCGGCTCCGTTCACCACGATCTTGACCTTGGCAATGTCCTTGCCGTTCACTTCGAGTGCGTTTTTGAGTCCTGCCGCCGATATTATCGCCGTGCCGTGCTGGTCGTCGTGCATCACCGGTATGTCGAGTGTGCGTTTCAGCCTCTCTTCTATGTAGAAGCATTGCGGTGCCTTGATGTCTTCCAGGTTTATTCCGCCGAAGGTGGGCGCTATGCGCTCCACGGTCTCGCAGAATTTCTCCGGGTCTTTCTCAGCTATCTCGATGTCGAACACGTCGATGCCACCATATATCTTGAAGAGCAGTCCCTTGCCCTCCATCACAGGTTTTCCGCTCATTGCCCCGATGTCTCCAAGTCCGAGCACTGCTGTGCCGTTGCTGATCACGGCTACGAGGTTTCCTTTGTCGGTATATTTGTAAGCATCGTCGGGCTTCTGCTGTATTTCCAGACACGGGAACGCCACACCGGGCGAATATGCCAGACTCAGGTCGGTCTGGGTGCTGTAAGCCTTGGTAGGCTTGACTTCGATTTTTCCTGGGCGCATTCCCTCATGATAGGCCAGCGCTGCTTCTTTTGTGATTTTTACCATAAGAAATTTAAGAATTAATTGTTTGTGTCATTATCACTCGAATTGACAAGCCAGCGAGGATATTTCCCCACAATCCGCCATTGCCGGATGTCCGTTCGTCCAATTGACGAGTTTTTGCAAAATTACTAAAAAACTTGGGCGCACGAAGAAAAATAACAAATATTTTATTATCTTTGTAAAATCAAAACGCAATGAAGGAAATGCAAACAGACCACAACAACATATCTGAACATCGCCAGGAGCTGAAGCTCAGGATTCTGCGCACGGCAATGCCGCTCTTCAAACAGAGGGGCATAAAGGCAGTGAAGATGGACGACATCGCAGCGGCGCTGTCGATATCGAAGCGCACTCTATATGAGGTGTACGACAAGAAGGAGGACCTGCTGCTTGCGGGTGCGCGGCACGATCATGAAGAACTTTTAAGGCATATCCAGGAATATGCGCTGACGGCGGAAAACGAAATCGACATCGTGGTGACGTTCTTCAAACTTAAATTCGCTGACCTCGACAACCTCTCCCCTCTCTTCCTCACTGAACTTGAGAAATACGACAAGGTGACGGCATATCTGCGGTCGCGCCACGAGGAACAGCAGAGGGAGTCGCTGCTTTTCGTGAAGCGCTGCATAGAGAACGGATATTTCGTGCCTGAGCTGAACTACGAAATCCTGCAGGACATCTGCGACTCAATGATGGACGCGAGCTTCAAGAAGGCTCTCTACGAAAAATATTCGCTGAGCGACATCTTCTGCAACTTCTTCATAGTGTTGCTGCGCGGCTTCTGCACCGAGAAGGGCATCCTGCTTCTTGACCAGTATCTCAAGAAGACTGAAGATTGACACCGGCGGCCCTCAAAACCATCAACAAGCCACTCTCTTATCGCTTAAACCCAAATCGGTCATTAGGGCTTG
>NZ_FR892624.1:0-30191 GCF_000436015.1 Prevotella sp. CAG:592
TATATGTAAAAATCAAACAGTTACAAAGATATTAATTAGACTACCAATTAAAAAGTTACTGGAGTATTATAGATAAATTTTACAAACATTTTGAATGATGTAAATTATGTCTTTAAATTCTTGATTCATTAGCGAATCTGATCAGAACCATAATATATGCCATTGATACTACCACATTCATATATATCATCTATACCTTTATCTTCTTCCTTACACACTGGCACATCGTAATATATCGTACCTGTTATGTCTGCCCATGATGCCATTCCCATTTCATCTATCATCCGCTGATTAAATGATTTTAAAGGTAAATTGAACACACTTCCACGCTTCAATTCTACAGAATTCGGTTCTCTGAAGCCATTGTAATGAGTATATATTTTATATATACTGTCATTCTTTTCAGCATAAATGAAGAAAACATTGTTTTTTTTCTTCACAATTTTTTTTACCTTATAGAAATTTTGCGGACAATAAATCTCTTCTGAACATCCGCAAAATATCAGAGATAAAAGTACGAAAAATAATTTTAAGTTCATGTCGTTTGAATTATGTTTTTGTATCATTAGTGTCCCGTTAAAATCGGGACACTAATGATATGTCATATATTGAGCTTAAGCTTCTTTTAGTTCTTAATGATTTTCTTGTTGATAAGAGTGGAATAAATACCCCAGTTCGGAATAAGAAGCCTCACCCCCATTCATCAGAAGTCTTCAGAAACCATCAGGCAATCTGGTTTCCGGATGATTTCAGAATTCAAAGTCGAGTGTCAGCTCTTCGGGAGGCAGGAGAGTGAAAGAACGGCGATGGAATGGCGTAATACCGCATTCACGGATAGCCTGACGGTGTTTCTTCGTTGGGTAGCCCTTGTTGCACTTCCAGTCATACTGCGGATAGTCTTCCGCCAGGCGGTCCATATAGTCGTCGCGGTATGTCTTGGCGAGGATGCTCGCCGCAGCGATGGAGAGGTATTTGCCGTCGCCCTTCACGATGGTGGTGTATGGAAGGTCGCGGTAGGGCTTGAAGCGGTTGCCGTCTACTATCACCGCTTCGGGACGCACCTTGAGCTGGTCTAAAGCACGGTGCATGGCGAGGATACTCGCATTGAGAATGTTTATCTCGTCAATCTCTCCAGGCTCCACGATGCCCACAGCCCAGTCCACGGCATCGTGTTCTATTATCTCACGAAGCTGCTTGCGCTTGCGGTCGGTGAGTTTCTTCGAATCATTGAGCAGTTCGTTCTCATAATCGGGTGGCAATATAACGGCAGCAGCAAAAACGCTTCCGGCAAGACAGCCTCTGCCGGCTTCGTCGCAGCCTGCCTCAACGAGACCTTCGTAATAATGATTTTCCAGCATTGTATTCTTCTCTTTTTGTTTCGGACAATATCTTTATATCTTTCAAAGTATAAAGGTACGAATTATTTCCGACATATCAAAAAGATACACAGCGAGTTTTATCTTTTAGCCAGAATGACCGATTTTGCGTTAGTCTTGTATAAGAAACCTGTAAGATTAGCCAAATAATAAAGGTGACAAAAATACATGCCAGAAATCCCCCCACACCGTGGGGAACGGAACCCCCTAATGTGGGGTTTGATTCCCCACGACAGGGGGAGATTTCGAAGGTTATGCTTAAGATGACAAATTATGGCTCTACGTCCCACTGAATAGGCACGTTCTTCATCGTGATGTATCCTCTGATTGCCGCATCAACATACAGTCCGAGCTTCAGCACCTGCATCACCTTGGCGGTCTTCTTCACATTCTCGAATCTTGTGTAGGTACCATCGAGCTTCAGTTTAACATAAACTCCCTCACTGACGTCAAAAGAGTCGGATGTAGTGCCGCCGTCTGGCGTATAAGATTCACCGTCTTGGTCAACGAACATTGTTACGCTACGAAGGTCTGAATTAGGAAAATCTCCAACACCGCCGAGACCGATACGCGACTTGTCGGCTATCATCTTCACTTTCAGCACGAGGGTCACGGTGCCGTAGTTCTCTGAGGTGCTCTTGCCATAGGCACCTACCAACTGGATGTCTACATCCTTGCTGAACGGATTGATGACGGTGGCTCCAGACTCTGATGTGGTGGTAGTACCGACGAACTGTGGCGGCATATCCTTGCTGGCTGCTGGATCTGTCCGTTTGATCTTGGCGTCCTTCTTAGATACCGTGTCCAGAGTTTTTGTCACCTTCTTCAGGATATTCCCAAACTGTGCGTCTGCCGGTTGTGCTGCAAAGAAGAAAGCTGCGAATGCCACGAAGATTCTGAATAGATTTCTTTTCATAATAAAATAGTTTTTAGTTTAACAATAAAGTTGTGAAGTTTGACTTGATTTATATTTGATTGTTCTTGTATTGACAATGGGGCATCCATTTCCTGCCGGCAAAATTAACGGAAGAATATGTTTTTCAGGGTTTCAAAGAGTAAATAGATGTGTCATTACGTACAAAGTTCTATGCGTATTGTCCTGTTTTTCTTCTATCTCTATTGAAATATAACGACACCAGCCAACTCATTGACCAATAAATTGACCACAAATGGGCACGATGCTTGCCCAAGTGAGGCAAGGTGCTTTCTCAAGTGGGGCACGCTGCTTGCCCCTGTTGGGCAGATTTGCTGTCAGACGTCTGCCCAATAAGTGAATGTTGTTATACCTATATTCCTGTTTTCAGGATTCTGTCAACGCATACTATTCCTGTAGAATGAATTACTCACAGATGACATTCCTTTCATCAGGTATTTCCTCACATCTGACAATTCCTTTCATCAGCAAACCATCCAGACAATTGGCTGACAATCGCCAGACAACCAACTGTCTGTCTATCAGAATATTACGACAAAAAACCAGATGATCTGACAGTTTTTTTGAAAATTCTTGTTTTTTACTAAAAATCAGCGTTATGGGCAACTTTTACTCATATTGAGTAACTTAAACCCCAACCGGTCATTAGGCCGTTAGATGTAGTATTTTATGACTGCTTGGATTTTGTTTGGTTAAATTAATTCCGCCAACTGGCAATATGTTATATCATATTTAACAGAAATAGTTTGTCTTGTGAACTTATTGTGCAAAAACTCCATATATCTTTGCAACAGGAAGAGGGAAACAGGGCTATCTGTCCCGAACCGGTCATCAGAACGTTTGGGAATAAACCCGACGGGCTTCTTCGAGAGAGAGAAAGGACAAAGTAAAAACAGAAAATAAAAAACTTAAGGATATGGAGAAGAAAATGATTTTGACAACTGGCGTGAATGAGAATGAGAACATTGATTTCACGGAGCTTATCAGCAAGATAGGCGCATGGGCATCAGAACCGGTCCGCCTGTTGGGCGAATACTACTCGAGCGTGCTGGAAAGAAAGCTGTCTATCGGTCAGACATGGCGCCTGATAGAGGTGCAGCTGGCATTCTTCGCCTGCATATTCCCTGCCGATCTGTCGGTGGCTGTCCGTCTGTTAGCCGTTGCATGGCTCGGTTCGGCAGTGACAAGGTGCAGGAAGGCAATGAAGAAGTAATACCATGGAAAACACCTTATATACTTTCAATTTCACAAAATGACGAAACGGCGACAGACCTCAAGCGTGAGGCTGCCGCCGTTTTTTCGTTATCGTTTCAACCCAAATCGACCGTTTGGGTAGGGTGATTACTTATTTGTCGATTCCCATCTCCTTGAGCAGACGGTCTGCATGACCCCACTTGTCCATGAGATAGATTACATAGCGCATGTCAACGCCGATGCAACGGGCAAGTACCGGATCGAAACGGATGTCGCTTGAGAGTGAATCCCAGTTGCCGTCGAAGGCGAGACCGATGAGGTTTCCGTTGCCGTCGAACATCGGTGAACCGGAGTTACCGCCGGTAATGTCGTTGTTGGTGAGGAAGCAGAGCTGCATCTTTCCGCTCTCCTTGTCGGTGTAGCGACCGAAGTCTTTTGCCGACATCAAGTCTCTCAGCTCTGGCTCAGCGTAATAATCCACTACCTTGTCGCCGGTGTTCATCTTCTCAACGATGCTCTCTGAAGTGGTGTAGTAGCCTGCTGGCTTACCGCCGACTACGAGGTCTTTCACCTGTCCGTAGCTCAGGCGCATAGTGAAGTTGGCGTCGCTATAGTGTGGCAGGTCTTCCTCCATACGCACCTTGGCGTCGCAGAGGTAGCGCTCCTGCTGCTTGATTTCCGGAGCGAGGGCACGGATCTTCTCGATCACTTCGTCATAGATAGCCTTGATGTCGAGACCATACTGCACACCCGGGTCGTTCTTGTAGTTCTTCTTGTTGAAGAATATCTTCTCACCGCTCTTCATGAGGATAGACTTGGCGTAGAGATAGTCAACGAACTTCTTGTAGTCGCCGCCGAAGTCCTTGTCAATCTTGGCATAGCAAGCCGGCAGATACTTGGCGTCTACATGTTCACGGTAGTTCTTGAGCAGAGCTGCCATAACGTCCTTGTCGAGAGCCTCGTCCCAAGCATTGCTGTTGTCCTCGAACTGCACATACTGCTTTGCCGGCTTATCCTTAGGACCCTTTACTTCCATTCCTCCGAGCACCTGCAAAGCACGTGTATTGAACTCGCTGGTGCGGTTGAAAGCCTCAATCCAGTTGGTGAACACATACTGCACGTCGAAGCGCTTGGCGTAGAGGTCTTTCATCTTGTCGAAATCAAGTTTGCCCTTCAGATAGCCTGTGCTGTCCTGATAAGCCTTGATGCGCTGCTCGAACTCCTGCTTCTGACGGATAATACCGATGGAATCGATACATTTGTTCATTCCGATGGAGTTCTTCCAGTAGTTGGAGCTTTGTGCATACTTGGAATCATACTTGATTCTCACTGCCTCGTCGGCACGCATGTGGCGGATCATGATCTGCTGCTTCACGCCACGCACCTGTGCACGTGGGGCATTGTCGGCATCGCGACGCTCCTTGATACCGTATGATGAGAGGTAACGGTTGGTAGTGCCCGGATAACCAATTGTCATGGCGAAGTCGCCATCCTTGTATCCGTCGAGCGACACCTTAGTCCAATGCTTCGGACGATAAGGCACATTGTCCTTAGAGTATGCTGCAGGACCGTTTGTCTTAGGATCGGCATAGATACGGAAGACAGAGTAGTCGCAGGTCTGGCGCGGCCACATCCAGTTGTCGGTCTCGCCACCGAACTTACCCATAGACTTAGGCACGGTGAAGACGAGGCGCAAGTCGGTGAAATCGCGGTATGTCGTGGCGTAGAACTTGTTGCCTTCGAAATATGGCTTGATTTCAAGACGGAGTGTAGGGTCTGCTGCCTTCACCTCCTTAGACATCACATTCTCGATGGAATCGAGGAATTCTGACTGTTTGTTGATAGGCAGGTTGTAGAGTCCCTTCTTGGTGAGCTCGTCAGTGATATCCTTCTGCTCCACCATGAAGCTTACGAACATGTTCTCGTTTGGCAACTCCTCCTCATAGCTCTTGGCATAGAAGCCGTTGAGCATATAGTCGTGTTCTACAGTAGAATGACTGCGGATAGCCTCGAAACCACAGTGGTGGTTGGTGAAGACGAGTCCGTCTGGCGACACCACTACACCGGAACAGAATCCAGAGAAGTTGACAACAGACTTCATGATGGCGTCGTCGCCACTGTAGAGTGCGTCGTAAGGCAGGTTGAAACCGTAGGTCTTCATCTGCTCATACACTGCCTGGGGAAGGTTGTAGAGAGTCCACATTCCCTCGTCAGCCTTGGCGCTGCCAGCAGACAGAGCCAACAGTCCTGCTAACAGGATTGATGATTTCTTTCTCATTTTTCGTATATTTAATTTAAAGTTTCGGCAAAAATACGATATATTTTCCAACTGTACTTGCTTGTGGATGAAAATATCGCTTTTTAATCCTCATAATTTCTCAATTCCTCCGCTGACAACTGTCATTTGCGGAAATGCCTGCCAATCACGGGCAATCCGCTGAGCGGAAAGTCCTTCTTCACGATATATGCTATGAAGAGGACGCCAAGCACTGTATTCACCGTCAGGGCGAGCGGTGTGGAGAGTCTGGCATTTGCCGTGGTCATGCAGAAATACAGCACTACGGTGATCAGGACATAAACGGAGATGTCTTTCATCGGATAGGCAATGGGATACTTGCGCTGTCCCACGAAATACGAGAGCACCATCGCCGTGGCGTATCCCGCGAAACCAGCCCAGGCGCATGCCATATATCCGTAGCGAGGCACGAATATAACGTTGACCGCTATCAGCACGGCGCATCCCGCACCTGAGAAATACGCTCCCCAGATGGTCTTGTCGATGAGCTTATACCAGAAGGAGAGATTGAAATACACTCCCATCATTATCTCTGCCGCCATGACGATAGGCACCACACGCAGTCCGTCCCAATAGTCGCGGCCGATGATATGGCGCAGCACATCCATATAGCCCACCACCACGAGGAAGGCAAGGAGGGTGAAGATGATGAAGTATTTCATCGCCTTGGCATAGGTCTCACGGTTGTCCTTGTCTTTAGACTTGCCGAAGACGAACGGTTCGTAGGCATAGCGGAACGCCTGTGTTATCATAGCCATGATCATGGCTATCTTGCTTGCCGCGCCATAGATGCCGAGCTGCGAATGGGCATCGCTTCCTTTATATATATAAGGGAAGAGAATCTTGTCGGCTGTCTGGTTGAGGATGCCGGCGATGCCAAGCACGAGGATGGGCCAGCTATAGCTGAACATGCGGCGCAGGAGCGCTTTGCTGAACGAATATTTCTGTGCTACGAGTTCCCGCCAGAAGAAGAACGTGAGGATGGCAGAACAGAAGAGATTAACATAGAACGCATAGCCTGCTCCCACCGTAGGGTCGTAGATGGCGGATATGAACCCGGTGCCGCCGTTTGCCTCGTAGATATTGGGCAGAATGAGGAAGAACACGATATTGAGGGTTATCGCCATGAAGATGTTGAGGAGTTTCAGGGCAGCGAACTTTATCGGGCGCTTCTTATATCTGAGGTATGCGAACGGTATGCACTGGAAGGCATCGATGGCAACGGTAATCGCCATCACCCATATATACGACTGGTGGTCGGCATAGCCCATAAAGGCGGATATGGGATTGATGAAGAGCAGCACGAGGGCTATGAACATCAGTGAGGTGAAGCCCACACTGATGAGTGTAGTGGTATATACTGTCTGCGGATTCTCTTCTTCTTTGTTGGCGAAGCGGAAGAAGGTGGTCTCCATTCCGTATGTCAGTATCACCATCAGCAATGCCGTATAGGCATAGACATTGGTTATGACACCATAGCCGCCGCTCGCTGCCGACAGCTTTGCCGTGTATAGCGGCACGAGAAGATAGTTGAGGAATCTTCCTACGATACTGCTCAATCCATAGATTGCCGTATCCTTAGCGAGTGATTTTAAATTTGCCATTTGCTTATGTTTGTTTGTCAGCGGCATGGTCAGGATGCCTTGCCGCTATGCTGTTTTCTGTTTCTTGTTGACGTGTATGCAGGTCTTATGCCCCTATGCTGCATCAGAAGAACATATAGCATATCGCTATCGCCGCGATTACTCCGGCAAGGTCTGCCAGAAGTCCGCATGCCACGGCATGTCTGGTGTATCTGATGCCCACGCTGCCGAAATATACGGCGAGGATATAGAAAGTGGTGTCGGTGGAGCCCTGGAACACGCAGCTAAGCCTGCCTACGAAGGAATCGGCACCGTATGTCGTCATGGCGTCTACCATCATTCCACGTGCTCCGCTGCCGGAGAGCGGCTTCATGAGTGCTGTAGGCAACGCTCCCACGAAATCGGTGTTTCCGCCCAACACCCCTACTGTCCATTTTATTCCGTCGATTATCATGTCCATGGCTCCCGACGCACGGAACACTCCGATGCCCACGAGTATTGCCACGAGGTATGGTATTATCCTGACTGCGGTCTGGAATCCTTCCTTCGCTCCTTCGATGAAAGCGTCGTAAACGTTGATTTTCTTCCTCACTCCTGCCAGAATGAACCCTACGATGATAGTCATGAGCAGGATATTTGCCACCGTGGTGCTCACTATGTTCATCTGGTCTTTGTCGAGCTGTCCGAATCCCCATATAATGCCTGCCACGGCGAGCGACATGCCGCCGACGGTGAGCAGCATCACCTTGTTGAGAAGGTTGATGCGCTGATAAAGGCTCGTGATTATTATTCCTGCCATAGTGGAGAAGAATGTGGCAAGGAGGATGGGGATGAATATGTCGGTGGGCTGTGCCGCTCCGAGCTGCGCCCTGTATACCATGATGCTGACGGGAATCAGCGTCAGTCCGCTGGTATTGAGCACAAGGAACATTATCATCGGATTCGTTGCCGTGTCCTTCTTCGTGTTGAGCTGCTGCAGCTGTTCCATTGCCTTCAGTCCGAGCGGCGTCGCCGCATTGTCGAGTCCGAGCATGTTGGCGGCTATGTTCATGAATATGGAGCCAGTAACGGGATGCCCCTTAGGTATGTCAGGAAAGAGCTTGCAGAACACCGGCGAGAGCAGCCTTGCCAGTGCATTCACCATTCCGCCCTTCTCTCCCACCTTCATTATGCCGAGCCACAGCGAAAGGACGCCGGTCAGTCCGAGGGATATCTCAAAGGCTGTCTTCGACGACTCGAACGTGGACCCCATCATCTCCGGGAACACTTCGAAGTCGCCCATGAAGATCAACTTCACCAACGCTATGACGAAGGCTATGACGAAAAACGCTATCCAAATGTAATTCAGCACCATGCTTGATAATGTTTTGGTTATTTTATGTTGTATTGTCTGTTTTCCCTGTTGTATCTGTCCTTTCCGGTTATTTAGCGGAAAAACATCCGTCAGTAGGTCACATAATGGCTGAGCCTTTCTATGTCTGCCGGCGTGAACGATTTCAGCAGGCGCAGGTCTCTGAGTGACTTTATATCTCCGCGCAGCCGACGGTAGTCAACGATATCGCGTGCCTGGTAGTAATTGATGTATGGATGCTGACGGAGTTTTGAGAACGACAGCTTGTTGATGTTAAGCTTCGTCACCGCCCCTTCGTCCACGCTGACATACTGGAGAGCCTGTTCGGGCAGTCCATCTATCTCGAGCAACTGCCTTGCGGAATAGAAGCCTCCCAGCCGCTCGCGCTTTCTCACTATGGCGATGGCGTATCCGCTACCTATTCCCGGCACCCGTTTCAGCAGTGTAGTATCGCTGGTGTTGAGCGGCACGGTCTCTCCGGGGCGCAGCTTACGTGGAAATTTCAGTGTATCTCTCGGCGGAGCGTCATTGTATTCTGCCGATGGCGAGCCATGGCGGTCGTAGGCGGAACGGTCATCGGCATACAGCTCCGATGCCGGTCTGTAGTCTGCACTGATGCGGATATATGGTTCGAGCGCTCTGTACTGCTTCACGGTAAGTCCGTAGAGGCGCGCAAAATCCTTCGGCTCCCGGTATACTCCTCCGGAAGCACGATAGCGGTATATGTTTCTCACCATCCATTCGCTCAGTCCGAGCCTCAACAATTGTGTGCTGTCTGCCGTATTGGGATCAAAGGGGAAGAGTTCGGCTTTTCTTCCCTCCACATTATAATATTCTTTCTCTCCAGCGCCAAGAGCCTTCCCGCCAGCCACCGCGGTGCTGTCGGCAGGGGTTCCGACGAAGAAATCATCGCCGGAACAGACCACGAAATATGATGTCACCGCCAGAATTATGACGAGACTGACGATGAATATCGTCGCTATGCGGTCTGACTTCGTGAAATAAAAGAAATCTCCTAATGGCATCCCTGGCTTTTTTATTGTATTGTAAGCAAGACTATCCCTCCCGCAGATTCGTCAACGGGAAGGAATCGGCATTTGCTGTCGGTTGGTCAACGAAACTCCTCCGGCAATTGGTTGCGCCACAGCACAAAAGGCATCTGGCGAAGATAGGAGTTATAGAATCTGGCGTCTCCGGTCACTTCTTTTGCGATGAAACCAGGCTTTTCGAATGCCTCGTCTTCACTCTGAAGCTCCACTTCTGCCATCACGAGTCCTTCGTTGTCACCATAAAACTCGTCTACTTCGAAGGTATGTCTGCCACTCTTCACAAGAAACCGAGTCTTGTCGATGATTCCCGGTTCACAGAGTTGCATCAGGTGTTCCGCCTCATCGAGGGTTATCTCCTTCTCGAACTCATAGCGCGAGAGTCCTCCGTCTACCGACGGTCCCTTGATGGTAAGATATCCCTTCTCGTCGCGGATGCGCACACGCACCGTGCGGCCATGACCGCTGCATATGTACCCCTGCTTGATGCGCGACGACGAATAAGCCTGTCGCTTGTATTCGTCGTCGCGTTTGTGCACGAGGAACTTTCTTTCTATCTCAAGTCCACTCATCAGCAGTCTTTCCTTGATTAACCTTGTGTCGCAAAATAGATGATGAATGCCAATGCTCCTATGGCGAGGGCACCCAATATCCAGTTGAACACCTTTTCTCCTTCTTTAGCCTGGCGCTCCTGATAGCGCTCGCGGCGGTCTTTTCCTTTCTTGCTCATAGTACAAAATTATTTAGATCCATAATCATATTGCCGTTATGCGAAGAATCCTTGCCGACGACATGCGATTACATTAATGATATTATTTGCGATTACAATAATAGCATTATTGCTGTTCGTCGTTCACGGGGAACTCCATGAGATACGCCTTTATGAATCCGTCGATCTTGCCGTCCATCACTCCGTCCACATCAGAGGTCTGGTAGTTGGTGCGGTGGTCTTTCACACGACGGTCATCAAAGACATAACTTCTTATCTGGCTACCCCACTCTATCTTCTTCTTTCCTGCCTCAATCTTCGCCTGTGCTTCGAGACGCTTCTTCATGGCGCGGTCGTAGAGCTGCGACTTGAGCAGTCGCATGGCGTTGTTGCGGTTTTCGAGCTGCTTGCGGCTCTCGGTGTTCTCGATGAGGATTTCTTCCTCCTCGCCGGTATCAGGGTCGACATACTGGTAGCGCAGACGCACTCCGGTTTCCACCTTGTTCACGTTCTGTCCTCCGGCTCCACCGCTTCTGAAGAGGTCCCAGCTCACTTTCGACGGGTCTACATACACCTCTATGGTATCATCGACGAGCGGCGACACGAACACACTGGCGAAGCTCGTCATTCTCTTGCCCTGCGCGTTGAACGGCGACACTCTGACGAGGCGGTGTACTCCGTTCTCGCTCTTCAGATATCCGTAGGCGTATTCACCGCCTTCTATCTCCATGGTGACGCTCTTTATTCCGGCCTCGTCGCCCTCCTGCAGGTTGCTTATCGTAACTTTGTGGCCATGCGACTCAGCCCATCTCATATACATACGCATGAGCATCGATGCCCAGTCCTGGCTCTCCGTACCGCCGGCTCCCGAGTTTATCTTCAGCACACAATCCATAGGGTCTTCCTTCTGGCGCAGCATGTTCATAAGCTCCAGGTCTTCAATCGCCTTTATCGCCTTGGCGTAGTCTTCGTCCACTTCCTCCTCGGTCACCATATCGTCGTGGTAGAAGTCGAAGGCAAGCTTCAGCTCTTCGGCATAGGTACGCACCTCCTTGTATCCGGTGATCCATTTCTCAATGCCCTTCACCTTCTTCATCTGTTCCTGCGCCCTCTGCGGGTCGTCCCAGAAGTCAGGAGCCTGCGTGCGGAGCTGTTCTTCTTCAAACTCCACCTTCTTCTTGTCGATTTCCAGATACTTGTGCAGAGCGTCGGCACGCTCCAACACGTCTTTCAATTGATCTTGCGTTATCATTATTCTTCTTGTATATGGTATGGCGAGGAGTTACTCGGCATACATTTTTTCTATTTCGTTCTTATAATGCTCGTTGATCACCTTTCGGCGCATCTTCAGGGTGTTTGTCAGCTCTCCGCTCTCCATAGTGAACGGCTTGGGCAGCAGCGTGAATCGCTTTATCTGCTCATAGTGGGCGAGCTGCTGCTGCAGCGTTTCTATGCGTTCGGATATCATCTGGTGTATCTTGCCGTTGCTGCAGAGGTCTTCTCTTGACGTGAAGCTGATGCCGTTGGCCTGGGCGTATTTCTCGAGGGCACCGTATTCGGGAATGATGAGTGCCGACACGAACTTGCGCTGGTCGGCGATAATCACTATCTGGTCGATGAACTTGTCGACGAGCAGTTTCGCCTCTATCATCTGTGGTGCGATATATTTTCCGTTGGATGTCTTGAAGAGGTCTTTTATCCTGTCTTTCAGGAACAGCTCACCGTCTTTCATATATCCCGAGTCGCCAGTCTTGAAGTATCCCTCGTCGTCGAACGACTGTGCGGTAATATCGGGTCTGTTGTAGTAACCCTTGGTGATGGTAGGGCCTTTGAGGCATACCTCGCCCTCATCGCTGATCTTTATCTTTATGTTGTGGATAGGTCTGCCCACCGACCCTATGGTATAGGGTTTCTCTCCCACTCTGTCGCAGGTCACGGTGGCAAGGCTCTCCGTCAGTCCGTAGCCCACCACCATGGTGAGTCCGATGGAATGCACGAATTCCTCAACATGTGACGACACGGTGGCTCCTGCCGTCGGGAAGATGTTGGTGTGTTCGAGTCCCAGCTCGTGGCGCACGAGACTGAACAATGTCTTGTTATACATCTCATACTCCATGTGCAGTGCCAAAGGCGGACGCTTTCCGCGGCTCAGATATTCGATGTTGTGCTTTCTGCCCACAGCAAGGGCGTGTTTGAAGAGTTTGCGCTGTATGGGGTTCGCACTGTCTATCTTCTCCTTCACTCCTGTATAGACCTTCTCCCAGAAGCGCGGCACGGCGCACATGCTCGTGGGATGTGTCTCCTTCATTGACTTCTGCACTTCGTGCGGATCGGTGTTCACAATCAGCGTAGCACCCTCCGAGATACACAGTATCGTCCATCCCTTCTCAAAGATGTGGGCATATGGCAGGAAGTTGAGCACGCGGTCGTTCTCCGTCACCTTCACCGCCCTGTCGTTGGCTTCAATGGCGGCACTATACTGCAGATGACTGAGCATCACCCCCTTGCTGTCGCCGGTGGTTCCGCTGGTATATAGGATATTGGCGAGGTCGTCGGGCGACGCCTCCTTATATAGTTTTTCCACTTCGATCTGGCGCGGCAGGTTCTCGCCGAGCTTCAGAAAGTCGTCGAAATATACGGCGTTGGAATCGTTGGGGTCGATCTTCACGTTGTTGTCGAAGATGATGATACGCTCCATCGTAGGACAGTGAGAGAACACGCGGTGTGCCTTGTCATACTGCTCCTGCTCTCCCACGAAGAGGAAACGCACCTGAGCATCGTTTATCATGAACTGTATCTGCTGCTCGCTGCTTGTGGCATAGAAAGGTATTGTCACGGCACGCACGCCCCACGCTCCGAAGTCGCAGAAAATATACTGCACGGAGTTCTGCGAGAATATTCCGATGTTCTCCTGCGGTTTGACACCGAAGTTGAGCAATGCGTTGGACACGACTTTCACTTTGTATGAGAATTCGTTCCATGTGTATGACTTCCATGTCTTGCCTCCGAAATCCTTGTATACAAGCACTTCGCGGTCGCCATACTTCTTTGCCTGGTCGTGAACCAAGACTGACAAATGACTTTTAGTCTGCATAATTGTTCTGTTTTTCGGGTGCAGCGCCTCGTCGTACGGCGAGACTTCTTCCACCTATATTTATGCAAAGATAATAAAGTTTTTTCATACGGCACAAAAAATCGGATATGATTTACCCCAAACCGTCCGATTAGTCGGTTTGGGGTATATATATGACGTGTATTGCACACATGTTGCTGTCGCTGCAACGCAGCGTCTGGCATCGGATTATCTGTTGTCCTTGGTGCTCTGTTTCTTGTCTTTCTTCTCTTGTTTTTTGTCCTTGGCATCCTGCTTCGGGGCTGGAGTCAGGATTTTCGTGTATTCCTGCCGGTCGTTGATGATGCGGCATGCCTCCATCATCTGCTTGTCGTAGTTGAGGTTGTTTTCTATCGCTCCCGCCTGGAAATAGTATGCCGCCACAATGTCGGCGGATATTATCTGGTTTATCAACTGCTTGTTACGGTCGAGGTCGGTGGCGAGGTTGTGGCGGAATTTCTTCTCCAGCGCATCGAACTCCTCCTTGGCATCGTCGTAATAGCCTTCAAACTTCGCTATCTTCTTCAGCTTGTCGAGTTCCTTGCTGCTTTCGGCGTCGTATTTGAATCCGCTCTTTATCACCTGCTGCTTGAAATCCTCATACTCCTGGTCGGTGAGTTTGAACTCTCCTGCCGGTGCTATAGTGGGATGCTTGGCGATGTAGTCAATCTCGTAGTTGAGCATCACTTCAGTGGAGTCGAGTCCCGAAACGCTGAGATAGTATGCTATATTCGGCAGCGAGTCGGGTTTCACTTCCACGTCGGGCTTTATTCCTCCGCCGTCGCGCACCTCTCGACCTGCCTTGGTGTAGAACACGTGGGTGAGGCTGTCGGCGACATGTTCGGTGTATCCGCCATGGGCATGCTTGTAGTTGATTGCCTGTATGCAACGGTTGCTGGGGATATAGTATTTTCCTGTCGTCAGTTTGAGCTGGCCGTTATAAGGCAGGTCAACGGGTGCCTGAACGAGACCCTTGCCGTATGTCCTCGTGCCGAGCACCACGGCGCGGTCGAGGTCTTGGAGCGCACCTGAGGTTATCTCGCTTGCCGACGCCGTCTCGCCGTTCACCAGCACTACGATAGGCATCACTGTGTCGATAGGCTCCACGGTGGTCTTGTAGTCTGTGTTCATGCGTTTCATCTTGCCGCGGGTCCTCACGATGGTGAGGTCTTTGGGCACAAACATGTTTACTATCTGCACCGCCTCTTTCACCGATCCTCCGCCGTTTCCTCTGAGATCGAGCACGAGACCCTTGGCCCCCTTGTGCTTCAGGTCGATGAAGGCACGGCGCACGTCCTTGGCGCATCCGTCAGTGAAACTGTTCAGATTTATATATCCTATGCCGTCGGGGCGCACACCGTAGTATGGCAGGTATGGCAGCGTGATGGCACGGCGCTTGATGCGCATCTGCATCTTCTTGCCTGTTGACGGGCGCTTTATCTTGAGCATGAAGGAGGTGCCTGGGTCGCCGCGCAGATGGGAGCTGACGAAGGCAACGGTCTTGTCGGTCATCGTGGTGTCGTCGATGCTCAGGATGATGTCACCCTTCTTGAGTCCGGCTTCTGCGGCTGGACTTCCCTCGTATGGTTCGTCGATGATCACTCTCGACAAGGCTGTGTTATAGCGTATCATGGCTCCTATGCCTACGTATCTTCCGGTGAACATCTTCTTCAGTTTGTTCACTTCGCTCTCGGGATAGTATTCGGTATAGGGGTCGAGCGAATTGAGCATTGCATTGATGCCATTGCCTATCACCTCGTCGGCATTCAGTGTGTCAACATATATCATGTCGAGGTAGCGATAGATGTCGCTGAACACTTCGATGTTCTTCGACACGGTGAAGTTATGGTCTTTGTCGTTCTGCGCCTTAATAGTGACGGAGAAAACCGACAGCAGGATGGCGGATAATAATAATATTCTCTTCATTCTTTTCCGTTGGATTTCATTATAATCTGCAAACTTACACAAAACTTTCGATTTTCACCTTATTTACTTTCATAAATATTGTTTCATGGCGAGTTTTACAGCTCATACACATATATAGCAATTATTTTTATCCTCATTCAGAGCCAATCTGCTTAATCCTATAATATAATTTGCGTAATCTTATAAATAATCTGTCCAATCTTATAATATAAGGTAGAGAGTCCTCGGAAAAGATGACAAATCAGGGAATAGAATGACTTTTTTGAAGAAAAATCAAAAAAAAGACGGAAAATATTTGGAGGTTACATAAAAACGCCTTACCTTTGCACTCGCAATTAAGCAATAACGCTTTTAGCAATGCTTCAATAGCTCAGTTGGTTAGAGCACCTGACTGTTAATCAGGGGGTCGTTGGTTCAAGCCCATCTTGAAGCGCAAAGAGGAATCACTTACGAGTGGTTCCTTTTTTATTTTCATATAGTTTGAATATCGGCACCATTTTTGGGGTGGACACATTTTTCTGACGAATTATCATTAAAAGTACACACTTTTCCTGACGAATACTTGCCAATGATTATACTTTTCCCAATGAATAATCAAGAAAAGACCACGTTTTTAAGCATAAAATACAAGAAAACACTAATGACCAATTGGGGATACAAAAAAAACAAAATGAGCGCAAGTCTTGGGGAATAGCCTATTTTTTAATATTTTTGCACGAATATGGATGCCGCACATTACGGCAGAGAAACTAAAGACAAGGATATGGACAACGATTTCGATATAAGACAAGAGACATTGTCGTCGGCGGAAAAAGAATACGAAAACGCTCTGAGACCGCTACGCTTCGGTGACTTCAGCGGACAACAAAAGGTGGTGGAAAACCTGGAGGTGTTCGTAGAGGCGGCGAAATACCGCGGCGAACCGCTCGACCACACGCTGCTGCACGGACCGCCAGGACTGGGAAAGACGACGCTCAGCAACATCATTGCCAACGAACTGGGAGTGGGTTTCAAGATAACGAGCGGTCCGGTGCTCGACAAACCTGGCGACCTCGCCGGCATACTGACATCGCTGGAGCCCAACGACGTGCTCTTCATCGACGAGATACACCGTCTGTCGCCTGTCGTGGAGGAATACCTGTATTCCGCCATGGAGGACTATCGCATAGACATAATGATAGACAAAGGACCGTCGGCAAGGTCGATACAGATAGACCTCAACCCATTCACGCTCGTGGGGGCCACGACACGCAGCGGACTGCTCACGGCACCGCTGAGAGCGCGATTCGGAATAAACCTGCATCTGGAATATTATGACCCCAAGACGCTGATGCGCATTCTGAAACGTTCGGCAAACATCCTGAAGGTGCCCATCGACGACGATGCGGCAATGGAGATAGCACGACGCTCGCGTGGCACGCCACGTATCGCCAACGCACTGCTAAGAAGGGTGAGAGACTTTGCCCAGGTGAGGGGAACGGGAAAGATAGACACCAAGATATCCCACGTGGCACTGACGGCGCTGAACATCGACCAATATGGTCTCGACGAGATAGACAACAAGATATTGCTCACCATCATCGACAAGTTCAGAGGCGGACCGGTGGGCATCACCACCATCGCAACAGCTATCGGCGAGGATGCCGGCACAGTGGAGGAGGTTTATGAACCGTATCTCATCATGGAGGGATTCATAAAGCGCACACCACGAGGCAGAGTGGTGACAGAACTCGCCTTCCAGCATTTCGGCAGAAACCTGACATTCGGAAATCCTGCAGAACCGTCGCTGTTCTGACGGTTCTGCAATCGGGTCAGCCCCGTCTTGCCGTGCGCGTCACCAACTGATAGAGCGCCGGCAGGAGGATGAAAAAGGAGAATATGATGGCCAGTCCCATCCGGCGGTGGTCGCCGCCGAACAGATCCGTCATCCGCACATCTGACATTTGATGTGGCATAAGGCGAATCATGAGATATGCCACCGTATTGTTAACCCAATGGCATAGCACTCCCGGCACGATGCTACCCGTACGACTGTATATCCAACCGAGGAAGATGCCGACAACGAAAGCGTATGGCATCTGGGCGGGGTTCATATGGATCAGGGCGAAAAGAAGGGCTGAAATGACTATCGGCAACCATGTCTTGCCCTTCATCACGGAGAGCAGCGTGCGCAATATCGCCCCGCGGAATATCATCTCCTCCACAAGCGGAGCGAAGAGGCATATCGTTACATAGCCGAAATTGCTGCCTACAAGCAGCGTCAACTCATCTTCCACAAGATTCGGCAGCTCTGGCATCGCCTCTTCGAGAAACGCCATGGGAATGATGGAGCCCAGAGTGAAAACCACTGTCCAGAACATCACGTCCCAATGTTTGCCTCGCACATAATCGGGCGACAGCGGACACCACTTCAATCTATAGAACATCACGAAGAGCACTATACTGTATACCGCCGAAGTGAGCACCAGTTCGGTGGCCTTGTCGGCTGCCGGGCCGGCGATGAGACGATACAGTGGGGGTATCATGAATCCTGCTACCACCTGGATGATTACACCCCAAAGGAGATAGGTGAACACGTCTTTATTCTTTGCTTCTTTCATATCGGGAAATCATTTGTTTTTCTTTTTTCTAATACAAACCAGTAATCAATAATGACCGTTGGGTGGGTATCCATCATCCCAAGAGGTCGAGCACCTGCTGGCGGTCGGATTGCAACTGGCGCATCAGCTCCTGCTCAGAAGCGAACTTGCGCTCAGAACGGAGCCGCTTCACGAAGCTTACGCTGATTTCGCTGCCGTAGAGATCGCCCTCATAACCGATGATGTGCACTTCCAGAGTGGTGGTCTCACCGTCGAAAGTAGGACGGCAGCCGATGTTCATCATTGCCGGCCTTTCCTTGCCGTCGCCCACATTGGCTGTCATGGCATATACTCCCGGTGCGGGAATCATGGTGCGGACGGACGAAGGGTCGATGTTTGCCGTGGGGAAACCCATCCTCCTGCCCTCTTTCACTCCTCCAACGACCTTGCCTTGCAACGCATAGCGATATCCAAGGCATTTGGCGGCAAGATCCACCTCGCCCCCGGAGAGGAAGGTGCGGATGACGGAAGAACTCACGTTGACTTCGTTGAGGACGAGAGCCTTGGCGCGTATCACCTCAATGCCGATCTGCTTGCCGAATGCCACATAGTCGTCGAAACCTTCAGAACGGTTATGACCGAAGCGGTTGTCGTAGCCTATCACGAGATACTCCACACCGAGACGGTCTTTCAACACCATGCGCATGAAGTCGAAAGCCGAGAGCGACGCCGTTTCTTCGTTGAAAGGCAACACCTCGCAGCGGTCAACGCCTGTGGCACGGATTCTCGCCACTTTCTGGTCGAGCGTACTGAGCATCTGCGGCATATAGTCGCTATGCAACACCTCACGAGGATGCTTGTCGAAGGTCACTACAACAGACTGCAGTCCGTGTCGCTCTGCTACTTCCTTCACCTGGTCTATAAGATAGCGGTGACCACGATGTACACCGTCGAAAAAACCGATGGTGGCAACAGAGCCTGCACCGTGACAATGATTGGTGACGGACTCTCTGCCAACAGAGTTTTCATCGTCTGGCGAGAGGATATCGAGCCACTCGTCGCCATGTGTGACATGCAGCGTGCGGATGCCGAAGGCTTCTGCCGCCTTGCAGTTGGCAAGGGAATCGTCAACGAAGAGCGTCTCCTCTGCCACGGCTCCTGTCTCCTGGAGCAACGTTTCGAAAATCCGCGGGTCAGGTTTCACCATTCCCATATTATACGAGATGAATGCCTTGTCGAAATAATACTCCGGACCATGGCCTGAGAGCGGGAAGAAATGTTCCACCGCCTTGTCCCAATGCACGGAGTTACTGTTGCTGAGCATATACACTTTGTGGGTCTTGTGCAGACGTTCCACCGCCCTCATGCGCCTCACCGGGATTTGCTGCAGCAGTTCGCCCCAGGCATAGCGTATCTCCTCATTGCTGGCATCACAGCCTGGAGCACGGCGGCGAATCTCATCGCAGAACTCCTCCACACTGATCTTTCCCAGTTCCAGATCGAGAAACATGTCTGCCTGCTTGCATTCATCCACATAGCAGGAAATCTTGTGGGCACCGATAGCGTTGAGGGCCTCGATGCACTTATGCCTGTCGAGGTCTACCAAGACGCAACCGAAGTCGAAGACTATATTCTTTATTCCGTTGAGTATATCGTTTTTCATCACTGATTGTTTATTTCTTTATCCAAATCGGTCATTAGGAATACCACATTAAACGGCCTAATGACCGTTTTTGGTTATCAATCTCGCCACAAGGCGCCATATCTCTCCTGCCCACAGCACAAGGGATGTGGCTGCCACCACATACACCCAGTCGAGAAGCGAGAGAGGCACCGCGCGGAACATCTTTCCGCCGAAGGTCACTATCACCCACTGTCCCACGAAGACCGCGACGAGTATACCTGTGAGCACCTTGTCATGACACAGTCCGCGGAAGGCGGAATGGTCGGTGCCTAGCGCCTTGGCATTGAAGAGGTTCCAGAACTGCAGCATGACGAAGGCGGTGAAGAACATCGACAGTTCGTGTGTCTGCATTCCTCCGCCCGTGTTGAAGCAATGGATGAGATATATGAACATCACGGCAAACATCGCCACACCGATTCCCATTATGCCTCTCACCATAGAGTGATTTATGATGAAATCGGACTGCTGCCGCGGTTTGTCGTCCATCACATCCTTTGTTGGCGGCAGTGAGGCGAGTGCCATGGCGGCGAAGGTGTCCATGATGAGGTTGACCCATAGAATCTGAGTCACCGTAAGCGGCAGTTCGGTGCCTATCACCGCTCCTCCGAGAACAAGCAGCAGGGCTGCCACATTGACCGTGAGCTGGAAGAAGAGGAAACGCTGCAGGTTCTTATACAGCGACCGTCCCCACATCACGGCATTGACGATGCTTCCGAAGGAATCGTCGAGCAGCGTCATGTCGCTGGCACCCTTGGCTACACTGGTTCCGGAACCGAGTGAGAGTCCCACATGGGCATGGTTGAGGGCAGGGGCATCGTTCGTTCCGTCTCCGGTAACGGCGACCACCTGACCGTGTTTCTGAAGCATAGCCACAAGGCGCTGCTTGTCGGCAGGACGGGCACGACACATCACCTTGAGACCGACAACGCATTCATAGGCCTCATCATCAGAGAGGGCGGCGAAGTCGGGACCGGTTATTACGGCGTCGGCGGCCGACTCCTCGTTTATTATTCCTATCTGGCGGCCTATCTCACGGGCAGTAGCGGCTGTGTCGCCAGTCACAATCTTAACTTCTATTCCGGCTCTTTGGCATTCTGCCACAGCACCAGGCACATCGCTGCGAATCGGATCGGAAATGCCCACAATGGCCTGTGCCTGCAACTGCCCTATATGCATGGCGGCACGCTCCGCATCGGCTGGCGTGGCATCAGCCGGCAGCTCTCTGTAGGCAAAGGCAAGGGTGCGCATTGCCTTGGTCTGCCACGAGGTGAGCCTGCCGGATATCTCATCCGCTTCCTCTCCGGCAATCCGGCAAGCGGCGAGAACTATCTCCGGCGCTCCCTTTACGAAGAGGTATTTATGGTTGCCGAGGCGTGCTGCAGTGGCCATATACTTGCGTTCGGTGGAGAATGGCAACTGGTATATGATATCCTCGGCATGGCGAAGCTTACGGTAGTCCTCTCCCTCTCTGTCGAGCCACAAGAGGAGCGCCACTTCTGTGGGGTTGCCGATTCCCTTGGTGCCTGCCTCCGTATCAAGATGAGCCGTGGTATTCAGGGCGAATGCCTTGGCGAGGAGGTCGTCGCTGCCATACAGTTTCCGGATATCGGCAACCTGCATGCGGTTCTCGGTGAGCGTACCGGTCTTGTCGGTACATATCACGGTGACGGCTCCCATCGTCTCACAGGCATGAAGCTTTCTCACGAGGTTGTTGCTCTTGAGCATCCTGCGCATATTGAGGGCGAGGGCAAGGGTGACTGCCATAGGAAGCCCTTCGGGAACTGCCATCACTATCAGTGTCACCGCCATCATGAAATAGCGGAGCACTATCTCTGTCATGCGGAAATAGTCGTCGCCTCGCCACACGCTGTCGGTAACGACATCATGGACGAGGAATATCAGGAAGGCTGCAACGGAAATGCCGATGCCGAATTTGCTGACGAGCTTTGCCAGCTTGTCGAGCTGCACGTTGAGGGGTGTCTTCACCGATGTCAGTTCGGTACTGCTGCGTGCCACCTTGCCTATCTCCGTGGCGTCGCCCACTGCAGTGACTCTGTATGTGGCGCTGCCGTTCATCACCATAGTGCTGCGGAGCAACATGTTGCAGGGATAAGTGGCATCATCTGCGGTTGACGATTCGAAACCGGCTACGCTCTTGGTGATTATCGGTTCTCCCGTCAGCGACGACTCGTCCACCTGCAGACTCGACGATCTGACGAGGAGTCCGTCGGCAGGTATCTCATCGCCTACTTCCACCAATACGATGTCGCCGACAACAATGTCGCGACGTGCCACTTCCACCACCCTGCCCTCTCGGCACACCTTCACGGGCTGCTCTTCGCTGAGGGCGGTGAGCACATTGAATTTCTTCGCCGCATCTCGCTCGAAGATGAAGCCAATGGTTGTGGCAAGGAAGATGGCAATGAATATGCCTATCGTCTCTACAAAATCACCATCCACGAATGCCAGCACGAGGGATATCACCGCTGCCACGAGGAGAATCCGGATTATAGGGTCCTGGTATTTCTCCATATACAGTTTCCACATGCTCACCGGTTTTGGCGGCGTGAGCACGTTCTCGCCATGCTCTCTGCGGCTCTGCTCCACCTGGCTGGCAGAGAGGCCGCCAACGGTGACGGCGTCTGTATCTAATGTTTCTTTCATAATGTTTATGTCAATAATGCCGAAGCACCGCTTATCCGATGCTTAGGCAATGCAAAGGTAATAAAAAGACAATGATTAGTGACTTCACCACCAATCCGCCCACCGCTTTTTATGTATATTTTGCAAAAAAAGACAGGACAAGAAGCCTGCGAATATCTTTTTTTGCGATAAAATTTGGAATTTAGACAAAAACTTCTTACCTTTGCAGTCGCAAACTTGACCACTTAAGTGTCAAGCCGGGCTTTTAGCTCAGTTGGTTAGAGCAACAGACTCATAATCTGGAGGTCCTAGGTTCAAGCCCTAGATGGCCCACTTGCAACAGAAAGCAGTTACGGATTCCGTAGCTGCTTTTTTTGTTTTTAATGAAATGCTTTCGGGCTATGACATAACGACGGACAGCAAAAGCGGAATGCTATTTTTGAGGTCAACCAGCAGATTGATCTTGCAGGTCTTTATAATGGTGTTTTTTTCAACGAAGCTGCTTTCTACGGTGGAACTTGTCTGCGCATATTCCATGGATTGCAGCGTTTCTCAGAGAATTTGGATTTTTCTCTTCTTGCTCCTAACGATAATTTTGAATTTACGCAATATTTTCAGCCTATAGTCGACATATTCGCTATGGTCGGCAGAGAGGTTGAAATAAAAAAGAAGGACAAAAAAAAGAATTTTGGCAAGGTGGAGTCTGCATTTCTGAAAGACAACACAGATGTATATCTTTGTTAAAGGATAGTTTCCTATTGTCATCTGTTGTTGATTACAAGCTTCTCCATCAGAATCTGAAGCCGAAGAACATTCTCACCCGCCATTTATTTCTGTGGAGCTGCAGGTGGACATCGTCGCCTGCAACGGAATAGTTGTATATCGCTGTGGCTCCGGCAAACTTGTTGCGCCAGGAATATACCACGGCAGCACGGCCGGTGATGATGACTGAAGGGAAATGATACTCCATACTGTTACGATAGGTATATGAGCCGGTAGAGGAATCTGTTGATTCATCGGCAGAGACGTCCGGAGAGGTAGAGATGGCAGAGGTGGTTGTAGCGCCATCGCTGATGGCGGCATCAGCAGCGGCGGCAGATTCCTCGCCGGTGGCTGAAATCCGGGTCTTGGTGTAGTCATGGGAATATATGGTGACGGTGGGCAGGGCGGAGAGATGGAAGAGCCAATGGCGGTGTACAACGAGGTTATAGGCATATCCTCCACCAACGGCAAACTCGTTGAGACGGATGGTCATATCTTTCATCTCCGTCTTCGACCCGTCGAAGCTCGCCCCTATCATCCAACTGCCGGCGCTGCGCTTCTGCACATAGCTCTGGCTGAAGGCGGCAGGGAATGAGAAGCGGCGACTGTTGAAGGCGTAATAGAAATTGAGGTTCAGGGCATTCTGCGACACCTGTCCCCTACCCACGTCCACTCGCTTGCCATCAACATAGCGGTGGCCATGAAAGGTCTTCGACGACAGATACACCACATCAAAGCCATAGCGGTTGCTGTATGAATTGAGGTTGAACTCATAGTCCTTGTTCTTTCCAGCGAGTTTGGCAGGATTCACAGAGAGGCTGAGCCCCAGTCCGCGATATGCCGCCGCCACACTGAACGTGCCCCGGCAGTCTGCCATCACATGCGTACGGCGCTCCAAAGCATCCGTCTTCGTCACGGTCTGCATGTCGGCACCCGACAACACACCAGTAAGCTTCACCGTCCACCGTGCATCAGGACGGGCGATGTATGTCGTGTCATATTTTATCTTGTTGTATTTGGCAGCCAGGAGGGAGTCGCCGCGGAACAGGAGCCTGTCGTAGCGCTGCATGCGCGCCTGGCGCTTGTGGTATTGTCTCAGCAGTCGTTGTTTCTTCTTCTCGCCCATATTGCTGCGGAGCACCCTGTCAATGAATAGGGAGTCAGCCCAGCGCAGCATCTGGCCTCTGTCAGCCGACTGCCGGAGCTGGAGTCTGAGACTGTCGGCAATCTGCAGTTTTTCTCTGAATGTCTTGCGTTGTTTCTTCTTTTGGGCGAGGGCGGTTGCCGGTGTCATAAGCGACAGTACGACGAAGAGCAGTATCACCTTGATGGTTGCGATACTGCTCACGGGAACTATTCTTGATGATATTCTTTGTGGAATTCTTTGCATATCCTTTGATATACAGGTTGTCAACGCTTCATTTCCTTCAGCAGCGCCAGTGCCTTGTTCTCGGCAGCTTCCATGATCTCGCGCTCGCCGGGACCTTTGTCGTTGATGCCGCAGAGATGCAGGATGCCATGGATTATCACGCGGTGAAGCTCGTCGTCATATTCCTTGCCGAAGAGTTCGGCATTCGAGCGCACCGTGTCGAGCGAAATCACTATATCACCGCTCACCACATCATCCTCGTCGTAGTCGAAGGTGATGACATCCGTATAGTAGTCGTGACCGAGATATTCGCGGTTCACCTCCAGAATTTTCTCGTCGTCAACGAACATATATCCTATATCCCCCAACCGACGCTTGTATGAAGCCACTACAGCCTTAATCCAAGCCGTCGTCTCGCGCTTCTTTATCTTTGGCATTGCTATGCCCTCTGAATCGTATGAAATCATAATCAGAAAATTTATTGTTGTCCGTTTTTGTCAGGGCAGGAATCGCTTTACGTCCTTTCCGAAGTGTGTCAGTTCCCTCACCACGCTCGAGCTGATGCTCTCCATTCCGGCTTCGGCAAAGAAGAGCACCGTCTCTATTCCCGTTAGCTGCCGGTTGATATCCGCCTGCTCACGCTCATATTCGAAGTCCTTCACGCTTCTCACTCCCTTTATGATGAACTCCGCTCCCTCGCGGCGGGCGAAGTCTACGGTGAGGTCGTTATACTGCTTCACCTCTATCTTCTCCTCCTCTTTGTATATCTGGCGTATTGTTTCCACGCGCGTTTCCGTGGTCTGCATGTATTTCTTGCGTTCGTTGTAGCCCACTCCTATCACGATTTTGTCGAAGAGCGGCAGAGCGCGTTTCACGAGCGAGTCATGGCCTATGGTATAGGGGTCGAAGCTGCCCACGAGTATTCCTATTCTCATATCTGTATATTTGCAATGGTATGATTCCAGTCCTAATGACTGATTTGGGTTATATCGTTGCAAAAGTAATATATTCATTTTTCTAATGCAAGAAAAACGTTGTCATTTAACCCAAATCGGCCATTAGGGCGTTTGGGAAGAAAATAAAATTGAATATCTTATAGTTGTAATTATTCAGTGAACACTAATTAATAGCAAGCCCTATTTATTATCATCCAAATTTCCCCCCACGTCATAGATAAAATCCAAAGAACACAGTTTAGAATTCTGCAGTCAGCGACATAATGTCAGAGAACGGTTAATATTTTTAAACTTTTCTGACGATTTGTCAAGCCACAATAGTCATAATGACAAAATATGTAAGCGGCACAGGAATTGCATCTCCATTAGCGAAGGCTGAAAACCGAAGGCGGAAGGATTCGAAAGAAACCTGAAGCCGAGAGGAGAAAGCCGATGAAAAGACTGCTGGTCAAAGCCGATGAAAAGAGGCAGAGATCAACGGGAAAAAACAGATAAATAAAAAACTAAAATAAAAATGGAGGTATTTGATATGTTACCAGTAATGAACAGAAATCTTTGGATGCCAGAAGAGTTTAATGACTTTTTCGATACTGACTTCATGCCACGTGTAAGTGCTACGGCACCGGCAATCAACGTCAAGGAAAGCGAGAAAGACTACACAGTGGAACTCGCCGCTCCTGGACTGACAAAGGATGACTTCAATGTCAATATCGACAACGACGGTAACCTGCACATCAAGATTGAGAACAAGAGCAACAAGAAGGATGAGGACAAGAAGAGCCACTATCTGCGTCGCGAATTCTCATACAGCAAATACGAGCAGACATTGCTCCTTCCTGACGATGTGGAAAAAGACAAAATCGCTGCCAGCGTAAACCATGGCGTATTGACCGTAGAACTTCCAAAGCTCGTGAAGGCAGAGGAGAAGACAGCACGTCAGATTGAAATCAAATAAGGCGTGAGAGAGAAGTAAAGCATAGAGAAAGGAGAATGTTTTAGATTACATAACCCCACATAGTTGGTGTTGGTTAAGTGAAGGCGCTTGCCCTATTGGGCAGGTGCCTTTTTCGTTATTATCAGCACATGGCGCGAGTCGGCAAGCGTGGTGGCAAAGATATACGTGTCGCCACCGTCTTTGATCTTCAGCTTCTTGCGCAGGTCTGCCACTGAGAGAGGGAAGTTCCTCACGGTGACGTTTGCCCTGGCAATGCCTGAGAGAGCCTGCCGCAACGCCTTCTTGTTGAGCTCCGTAACGGCACACACCTGGAACCGTCTGCCGGGGAAAGCCTCAACGAGACTTTCAGAAAGGAAGAGATGACTGTTTTGAGCCACCTGCGGCATCCCGTATCTCGCCGAAAGCATGGCGAAACAGCCTGCCTTCATTATTGATGCGTTAGGCTCGTAAATCCAACATCCGGGCTGCAGAAGGGCTGAAGGGGAAACGGCAGATGGAGAACTGCATGGAAGCAGAGCACAGATGTCGCCGCCATCGGTATATTCCTCTGAAACATAGTGCCAAGAGCCATCAGCCAGCTGCTGACAGTCAACACAACATACATGCAGCGGAGCACCACCCTGTCTGCCGCCACCAGCAGAGAGCACGAGCAGGAGTTCCTTGCACTCGTTCTTCACGGAGATAATATGCACCTCAGAAACATTGCCGAGGTCTGCCACCGCCTTGTGCCAGTCGAGCATCGGCGACAGCTTCACCACCACATAGTCGGCATGAGCAAGAAGCTCACCCTTGAGCGCCACCACATCCGGTGTGCAGTCGGCGATGGCGAAGGTACGTCCGCCATGGTCGTCGCGGCGTGCCGGGTCGATGAATATCGTCGTGGCATGGGGCATGTTGAGGAGATATTCCTCGGTGTCGCCACAAACGATTTCCGCATCCTTCACGCCGAGCAGCGGCATGTTGTGGGCCACTACCCTACAGAGCGTCTCCTGCCTCTCCACATACGTCTTGTGGCGGAAGCCTCTCGACATGAAGGAGAAGTCCACTCCGAATCCTCCCGTCAGGTCTACGTGTCTTTCTGCATTGCCGTCAGCCAGACGCTCAGCCAGTCGCTGCTTGTATACGGCAGTAGGCTCCGACGAACATTGTTCCATGGATAGATGCGGCGGGAATACCAGTCCGTCGGTGTCTGCCCATGAAGGCAGTTTCCGTCGTGCCGCCTGCCATCCCGCAATCTGTTCCAGTGCGTATGCCATGTCAACGCCATCGGGTCTTGACTTGAGGGCGAGCTGGCGCACGTCGTCGGTCTTGTGTATGGATATGAACGAGAGGGTCTCGCCGTTGGGTATCAATGTCATATCAATATGTATTCTTGAGTAAACGAAAAGGCTCCGTGCCTTCCCTTTGTGTAGAATGCCCGGAGCCTTGTCTTTGTGTATGTATGCAGTGAAAAGCTATGCCATTATTTCTTCACCACCTTCACCATCTTGCCGTCAGCAGTCTTCACAACGTATATGTTGCCGCTCTGCATCTTGCTCACCTGCTGTCCGCTAACGGTGTAGATCTTGGTAGCGTGGATGTTCTGGTCCATCTTGGTCTCTACTGTAGAGATGCCGTTGGTCACCTTTCCTTCCTTGATGTCAACAGTGTAGCGGGTGATGTTCTTGCTGTCGGCAGAAACCACGGTGATTGTAGCCGTAGAAGCCTTAGGGTCGGTAGAAGAACGCTCTACTCTCTTTGTCACAGTAGCGCCGGCGCCGGCTGTCACCTCAATCATGTCTACAGTCATCTTCTTTGAAGCAGGCACCTTAGAGTAGTAGTATGTTCCAGGTTCGAATCCGTTGATTTCCTGTCCGTCAATCTTGATGGAGCTGAGCTGTGAACTGTACTCGAGTTCCACATCGTCTACATAGAGCTTGTCGTCAGCGCTTCCCTTACCAGGAGTAGCGTTTGTAGAGATGGTCACGAGGATAGCGTTAGGGTCGGCACCGTTGGCGATGTAAGAATCATAGTCGAACGGAATTGTGATCTTCTGCCACTCGTCCTTGCTCTCGATGGTCTTGTTCTGAGCCTTTGCCACTACATTTTTGGATTCTGTTCCCTCTGCCTCTGGATCCTGATACTTCTTGCCGTCGGTGATCACCGCGCTGATTGTGGCATAAGGATAGTCTTTGGCGAGGTCGCCGCCGCCCTGCTGGAACTTCACCCACACGCTGATAGCGTCCGGTTTGGCGTCTACAGTAGCATAGAACGGATCGCCGTTGGCGTCGAGAGCCTCGTTGCTGAAATCGAGGAATGCGTGGTTGCCGGTGTTTGCAGCCTGTGCAGCACCTGCGTTCATCTGTCCTGTAGTGATTGTTCCGTTAGGAATCTGTCCGAAGATAGCCTTTCCTGTTGTGATGAGCACGCTCTTCTTTCCTGTAGTTCCGGGACGAGTTTCGTTGCTCTCCGCTGTGTGGACAGCGCTCTTCACCATTGAAGCCAGCGTACCGGTAGCTGTCATGAACGAATGCCATGCGTTTGGCTCCTGGCTTGTTGCAGAACCGGCTGTGGCTGTATGGAATTTCTCGAAGCCAGAGTTAGGAATCTGTCCGATGGTATAGTCTTCGTCGCCGAGAGTGAGCTTCAGCGAGCGTCTGATAGCCTTGAAAGTATCGATGATGAGGTTGCCATAGAACTTGCCGCCGCGGATTTCTCCGTTGAAGTAAGCCTGCAGCTTGCCGCCGTTGAGGGCTGTGTAGCCAGGACCCTGCCAGCTGATATTCGTGTCGTCGCCTTCAACGATTTCGATGTCCTGAACAGAGCGCAGGATGGTATATACGCCGGCGTTTGTCATAGGAACGTTCTCGATAACGATGTTTCCTACTGGCTGCTCCTGCATATAATACTCGTATTTCACGTTCTTGATGGTCACGGTGCATGTGCCGTCGCCGTTTGGCTGAACCTGAACAGTTGATTTAGGATACTTCTTGGATCCGGAACCGGCGTTGATGTCCAACGTGGTCACATAGTCGGTTGCCTGTGCTGTGAGTGCTGCGGCAGCCAGGATGAATGAAGATAATAATTTTTTCATGTGTAGTATTATTTTTAACGATTAAATGATTTCTCCATTATTTGTTCATCACCTTCACGGTCTTGCCGTTTGTGAGCTTCAGGATGTTGATGCCGCGCACCATAGAGTTCACGCGCTGTCCGCCGAGAGTATATACGGCAGCCACCTTGGCATTCTGGTCAATGGTGCCGGCAGAGATGCCGTCGGTACCGAAGTTGTTGTCGCCGAATACGGCTTCCACGTCACCCACGCCAGGCACGGTGAGGCTGATGAGAGCATAGAACTTGTCGCCCTTGCTGCGTGAACCTTCCTTCACGGTAACGTCGATCTTGCCGCCGAGCATCTCCTGGATATCAGCGCCATTGGTGATGGTAGCTGTCTGTGTGGTGGCATAGTTGGTGAATCCCTCTGAGTCGTCGTCGCCCTGAACATCGGTCATGGTAACGTCGCCGATGAGCATCTCCATGAAGCTGAACTGGTTGAGCTTGATGGTGTATTTGCCTTCCTCTGCCTGCTCGGTGATAGTGATGGAAGCCCTGTCTGTGACAGGCTGCCCCATAACGGTGATTACGATATTGTCCTCATAAGTTTTCTCGTTGTTTCCTTGTGCCATTGCGCCAATGGTGATCATTGCCATGGCAATAAGAGTAAAAATTTTCTTCAT
>NZ_FR892625.1:0-11727 GCF_000436015.1 Prevotella sp. CAG:592
AAAAAACCAGATGGTCTGACAGTTTTTTTTGCAATTCTTGGTTTTACTGAGAATCAAGCGACATTTACAACTTTTACTCATATCTATCAACATAGATCAATTCCGCCAACGGGTATCCTGAAGATTTCATTATCAACGAAATCGTATTCTCCACTCGGTTTTGATAAAATCATCACGCTCGAAAATGTGAATAAATTATCATTTCTCTCGCTTAATCGGATTTTTGGATAAAATCCTCACGCTCGGAAATGTGAATAAATTATCATTTCTCTCGCTTAATCGGATTTTTGGATAAAATCCTCACGCTCGGAAATGTGAATAAATTATCATTTCTCTCGCTTAATCGGATTTTTGGATAAAATCCTCACGCTCGGAAATGTGAATAAATTTTGCATTATCTTTGGATAAGATAAGCTGCACCTCGGCAATAAAAATGAAAGTCTTTAGCCTTTCATTTTGTATTGCGCTCGGTTTGCATTATCTTTGCAGCAAATAAGTTGCAACTTAGTGTTTTTATGAAGAAAAAAAGACCATTAATCCTAATCTCCAACGACGACGGATTTGCCGCCAAAGGCATAAACAGCCTGCTGGAATACGTCAGGGGATTCGGCGACATCATAGCGTGCGCTCCGGAATCGGCACGATCGGGATTCTCATGCGCCTTCTCATCCGAAAAACCTCTCCGACTCAGACTCGTAAGGGAAGAACCGGGACTGCAGGTGTGGGCATGCAACGGAACACCGGTGGACTGCCTGAAAATCGCCATCGACCAGATATGCGACCGCATGCCGGACATCGTGATAAGCGGCATAAACCACGGCGACAACGCCTCGGTGAACAGCCATTACAGCGGTACGATGGGTGTGGCAAGGGAAGGATGCATGAAGGGAATACCATCCGTGGCATTCTCTCTGTGCAACTATTCACCCGACGCTGACTTCAGCAATACCGCACGACTGATAAAGATCATCACAGGACGAGTGCTGGAGGACGGGCTGCCAAAGAACGTGTGTCTGAACGTGAACTTCCCCGACACTCCCGAGATAAAGGGAACGAAGGTGTGCCGCATGTGCAACGGCATCTGGGAGAAGGAACTGGTGAAGGAAAGACATCCCAGAGGATACGACTACTACTGGATGGTGGGACAGTTCCGCGACACGGAACCGGAAGCGACAGACACCGACGAATGGGCTCTCGCCCACGGATACGCTGCCATAACGCCAACAACGATAGACACTACGGCTTATTCTGCGATGCAGAAAATCAGCGACTGGGACCTGTAACGACAAGGAGGAACGAATGAAATACTATCTTATAGCTGGAGAGGCGAGCGGCGACCTGCATGCCTCAAGACTGATGAGAGCGATAAAGGAGAAAGACCCGCTGGCGGTGTTCAGATTCTTCGGAGGCGACCTTATGGCGGATGTAGGCGGAGCAAGGGTGAAACACTACAAGGAACTGGCATACATGGGATTCATACCCGTATTGCTACACCTGAAGACGATATTCAGGAACATGGCGCTCTGCAAGAGAGACATCGTGGAGTTCGACCCCGACGTGCTCATCCTCATCGACTATCCCGGCTTCAACCTGAGCATCGCCAAATATATTCATGCCAAGACGAGCATACCGGTATACTACTATATCTCACCCAAGATATGGGCATGGAAGGAATACAGAATAAAGAACATACGGCGCGATGTGGACGAGATGTTCTCTATCCTGCCCTTCGAAGTGGATTTCTATGAGAGGAAACACAACTACCCTATCCACTACGTGGGCAACCCTACTGCCGACGAGGTGGCGGAATTCAAGGAGGAATACAAGGAGCCGTTTGCTGATTTCGCTATCAGAAACGAGCTGGACGGCAACAAACCGGTGATAGCCCTGCTCGCCGGAAGCAGAAAACAGGAAATCAAAGACAACCTGCCATACATGATAAGGGCGGCGAAGAGGGTGGCTGGAGACATATACCAGATAGTGATAGCCGGAGCACCAAGCATCTCGCCGGAATACTACGACACCTTCACGAAAGGCGACGACAGCGTGAAAATAGTGTTCGGACAGACTTACCAACTGCTGTCACACTCCCGTGTGGCAGCGGTGACAAGCGGTACGGCAACTCTCGAAACGGCACTTTTCGACGTGCCGCAGGTGGTATGCTACAAGACTCCCATCCCGAAAGTCATCGCCTTCCTCAAGAAGCATCTGCTCAAAGTGAAATATATTTCACTGGTAAACCTCATCGCCAACAAACCGGTGGTGAAGGAACTCGTGGCAGACTCCTTCAGCGAAGAAAACATCGCCAGCGAACTGCAGCAGCTCATCGCCGACGGCGAGCCAAGACAGGCAATGCTCAAGGGATATGCCGGCATCAGAGAATCGCTCGGAGAAAAAAAGGCGGCAGAGAACGCGGCAAACATAATATGGGACCTCGGCATGAGGGACTAGGCAATCAAAAGAAACATAAAGCATATATAATGGCTGACATTAAAATTTCAACAACTTTAGGCGACATCTTCGTGCGCCTCTACGACGAGACCCCAAAACATCGCGACAACTTCATAAAGCTCGCCAAGGAAGGATATTTCGACGGAACTCTGTTTCATCGAGTGATAAAGGATTTCATGATCCAAGGCGGCGACCCCGACAGCAAAGGTGCACCGGCAGGAAAGAATCTGGGAACCGGCGGACCGGACTATACCATACCGGCAGAGTTCGTGTATCCGCAGCTCTTCCATAAGCGTGGTGCGCTGAGCGCCGCCCGTCTCGGCGACGAGGTGAACCCGGAGCGCGAGAGCAGCGGAAGCCAGTTTTATATCGTCTGGGGAAAGACCTACAAGAAATCGGAACTGCAGCAGATGGAAAGACAGATGGAGATGCAGCAGGAACAGACGATATTCAACCAGCTCGCACGCGAAAACCGCGACAAGATAATGGAACTGCGACGCAACCGCGACCGCGCCGGACTGCAGGAACTGCAAGACGAGCTCGTGGCAGAGACCAAGGCCATAAGCATGGAGAAGGGAAAGCCCACATTCACCGACGAGCAGCGTGAGGCATACACCACCATCGGCGGCACACCGTTCCTCGACAACCAATACACCGTTTTCGGCGAAGTGACCGAGGGACTCGACGTAGTGGAGAAGATACAGGCTTGTGAGACATCGCGTGCCGACCGCCCCGTGGAGGACATCAGCATGACGGTGGAAATCGTGGAGGAATAAAAGGAGATATCGTGAGATGACGGCAGAAGAGATAATAACGAAACTTGGACATAAGGGCGTAAAGGCTACTGCAAACAGAATTCTGGTATATCGCATGCTGGAAGAGTCTGACCGCCCCGTCAGCCTTGCCGACATGGAGCGGCTCAACCTGTCGATGGACAAGTCGAGCATCTTCCGTGTGCTCACACTGTTTCTGGAGCACGACGTCGTACACTCGTTCGAAGACGGACGCGGCATCCTCAACTACGAGTTATGCAGAAGTGACGGCAAATGCAGCCAAAGCGACAACCACGTGCATTTCTACTGCGAATCGTGCCAGCGCTCGTTCTGTCTCGACGACATACACATCCACGACATCCCGCTGCCCGACGGATTCTACGCCCACTCCCTGTCATTCGTGGTCAAGGGAGAATGTGCCGAATGCAGACGCAAGAATCATAACCAATAGCCTACTGCCACACACTGACAGCAGAAGGGCATGAAGAATTGCCCACAGACTGCAGGAATATCATAAAGGAATATCATACAGCATTTTCAGCATGCGCCGGGATTCACAAAGTCTCGGCGCATGTCTTTTTTATACTCCATGTCGTCTTTGCAACCCGATTGCAACACAATTGCCATACCTTTGCAAACGAACAAAAGCGATACGGCTATCAGTCAAATACATTCTTTATCCGCATTGCTTACCTTTGATTCCAAACGACAATTCTCGCTTAATGGAAAGCTACAGACTAAGAAAATATTAAAACATATAGATATGGACAAGAAAAAACTCACAAGAATCATACTTACCGCGGTGTTGCTCGTCATTGCCGTGGCAATAGAAAAGACAATGGGGCTCGAGGTGTGGCAACTGCTGCTGGTTTATCTCGTGCCATTCCTTCTCATCGGCTACGACGTAATCGGTGAGGCTATAGAGGGAATAATGGAAGGCGAAGTGTTCGACGAAGACTTCCTGATGTGTATCGCCACCATCGGAGCCCTGCTCATAGGCTTCCTGCCGGGAGCAGAGACTGAATTCCCCGAAGCGGTGTTCGTGATGCTCTTCTTCCAGTTGGGCGAACTATTCGAGCACTACGCCGAGGACAACAGCCGCAAGTCTATCTCACACCTTATGGAGATACGTCCCGACACGGCAAACGTGGTGAGAAACGGCAAGACAAAGGTCGTCAGTCCCGACAGTGTGGCAGTGGGCGAGACAATCATCGTGCGCCCCGGCGAGAAGATACCCCTCGACGGCAAGATAACCGAGGGCGAGACAAGCCTCAACACCATGGCTCTCACCGGCGAGAGCATGCCGAGGAACGCTGGAGTGGGCGAAAGGATATGCTCAGGCTGCGTCAACCTGTCGGGCGTGATAAAGATGATAGTTGAGAAATCTTTCGGTGAATCCACGGTGAGCAAGATTCTCGATCTCGTGGAGAATGCCGGAGAGAACAAGTCGAAGAGCGAGACCTTCATCACCAAATTCGCCCACATATACACTCCGATAGTGGTATACGTGGCATTGGCACTGGCTTTCCTGCCACCGTTCTTATCCGACGACTATCTCTGCGCCCTGCCCGTATGGGTAAACCGTGCGCTGACTTTCCTCGTGGTTTCGTGTCCTTGTGCATTGGTAATCAGCGTTCCGCTCACGTTCTTCGCCGGCATCGGCGGAGCATCCCGACGGGGTATTCTCATCAAGGGCTCCAACTATATGGACACGCTGGCAAAGACCGGTGTGGTGGTGTTCGACAAGACCGGCACGCTGACGAAAGGCAAGTTCGAGGTGGAAGCCATACATCCAAATGATTTCGACGAACGGGAGCTACTGCATCTCGCTGCCCATGTGGAACGCTATTCCACACATCCGATAGCCGTTTCTCTGAAGACGGCGTTCGGCAACGAGGATGACGGTTGCCGCGTGGAGAATGTGGAGGAGATTGCCGGCAAGGGAGTGAAGGCCACAGTGAACGGCAGGACCGTGTATGTGGGCAACTCCAAGCTGATGGAAAGCATCGGTGCCAGGTGGCACCAGTGTCATAAGGTGGGCACCATCGTCCATGTTGCCGTAGACGGCACGTATGCCGGACATATCGTGGTGACCGACGTGATAAAGGATGATGCCAAGGAGACGATAAGCCGCTTGAAGGAAACTGGTGTGGAAAAGACCGTGATGCTCACCGGCGACAGGCACGAGGTGGGCGAATATGTTGGCAAGGAACTTGGCATCGACGAATGCCACACCGAACTGATGCCTGCCGACAAGGTGGAGATGATGGAGAGCGTGATGAAAGGTAAGTCGGCTGACAAGAAGATAGTCTTCGTTGGCGACGGTATCAACGATGCTCCCGTATTGGCACGCGCCGATGTGGGTGTGGCGATGGGAGCCCTCGGCAGCGATGCGGCGATAGAGGCTGCCGACATAGTGATTATGGACGACAAGCCGTCGAAGATAGCTACGGCGATAAGAATAGCACGCCGTACGATAGCCATCGCCATGCAGAACGTGGTGTTTGCGATATTCATCAAACTGCTCGTACTCGTGCTTGCCGCTTTCGGACTGGCTACGATGTGGATGGCGGTGTTTGCTGATGTCGGCGTGACGGTAATTGCCGTGATAAATGCCATGAGGGCATTGAAGGTGAAGCAGATGTAAGATACAACTCCCCCAAACGTTCTAATGACAGTTGGGGGAGTTTTTGTTGTATGCCGATTCTTATTTCTTCACCGCCTTGGCATCCAAAGGATTGTCGGGCCAACAGTGTTTGGGATAGCGGCGCTTCAGTTCTTTTCTCACGTCAAAGTATGTCTCACGCCAGAAGTTGGCAAGGTCTTGAGTGAGCTGCACCGGTTTGAATCCCGGCGAAAGCAGTTCCATGAGCAGCGGTTGTCTGCCGTCGTCCACTGTTGGTGTCTCCGTCATACCGAAACATTCCTGCAGTCTTACGCTCACCACCGGTGCTGCCGATCCCTGACGATAGTCGATGCGTATCCTGCTGCCCGTAGGCACGACGACGTATTCTGGAGCGAGCCGGTCTATCTCCTGCTGCTTGTCGTATGGTATCGTTGCCCAGATGATGTCTCTCAAGTCCAGCTTTTTCATCTCTGTCACAGATGTCATGACTCTGCTGCCTTCAACGAGATACATAGGCAGCCAACTGCCCGCCGTCTGCATCAGGTGTGGAGTTGAGATATCAGGCAGTTCCATGTCTGGATGCCAGGCGGCAACGGCAGCCACACGGTTCTGGAGTCTCACCACATCATCGCTCCAGTCCAGCATGCTCAGTCCGTCTTTCCTCACGGCATCACACACAATCTCCACCACCCTATCCTTGTCGGCATTGTGTATCGGTTTGCTGCCAACGATGAGTTTACCGATTCTCTGCTCCCTTCGCATCACCACCATGCCCTCTTTTGAGTTCCATGAAACATTGTCCAATGAAATTGTCTCCATCTGTTCCACATCAATCGGTGCGGCAAGATATATACGTCCGCCGTTGCTCTGTGAATAGAGAGACGCCACGGCAATCCATTTGCTTGCCGAGAGGGCATCGGTGACAGACAGCGAAGCATTGTCGCCACTGGCAAGCTTGTAGCCTCCCACATCGTCGGTTGCCATCGCCACACGTTCCGGATAGGCATAGGCAATCAGCAGCCCGGCATCGTCGGCATCGATGGCTGCATTGTCTTCGGTAGCTCCTGTCATGCGCTGGTATTCTCGTGATATCATCGCTATGCGCTGCCAGCGGCCTACGTTCCTCTTGCTTCTGCACGAGCGCAGCACTCCTATACGTATCGTAATGTCGGCAGACTCTTCGGCAGTCAGCGGGTCTTTCTCTTCGAGGATAGCGGCGATGTCGCATGCCAGACTTCTCATCTCCTTTGTACGGCATCCCAATATCATCCTTGCCACACGTGGATGACAGGGCATTGCAGCCATCTGTTTTCCAATGGCGGTTAACTTTCCGTCGGCATCCACGGCTCCGAGGAGTTTCAGAAGATGCTGCGCCTTGCCTACGCTGCCTGCTGACGGTGGAGTGATCCATGGCAGCGAAAGGATGTCTCTCTCGCCGAATGCCGCCACCTGCAGCAGCATCGGGGCGAGGTCGGCTTCTTCTATCTCCGGCCGGCGCTGGTCGGCAAGCTGGTTCTCCGTGGCTACGGTCCAGAGACGGTAGCAGGTTCCCGCCGCCACTCGTCCGGCACGTCCCGTTCGCTGCGTCATCATATCCTTGCTTATTGCAACGGTATCAAGATGACTGAGTCCGCTGCGGGCATTGAACACCGGACGGCGACACAGTCCGGCATCCACCACCACTCTCACTCCTTCTATAGTGATTGAGGTCTCTGCCACTGGCGTGGCAAGGACCACCTTTCGCTTTCCCCCGGCAGAGGGGGCTATCGCCCTGTGTTGCGCCTCTGGCGAGAGGTTGCCGTAGAGGGGCATCACGACAGTGGGCAGCAAAGAGTCGCCCAACAGGTCTGTCACTTTCTGTATCTCTGCCTGTCCTGGCAGAAACACCAGTATGTCGCCATCGCTCTCCCTATGCGCCCTGCTCACCATGCGTGCCACGGCAAGCGGAATGTCGGCGTTGCGACGGGAGGATGCCATAGCGATGGTGTCGTCGTCAGCATGGACCACCTCAACCGGGAACATCCTTCCCTGGCTCTCCACCAACGGGGCATGCAATGTATTGCAGAGCGACGTGGCATCAATCGTTGCCGACATCAAGACGAGGCGCAGGTCATCACGAAGGAGAGTCTGCGACTGTCTGACGAGGGCAAGTGCGAGGTCGGAATTGATGCTACGCTCATGAAACTCGTCGAAGATTACTACAGACACCCCGTCGAGCGTAGGGTCATCCACGAGCATACGGAGGAACACCCCCTCAGTTACCACTTCTATGCGCGTTGCCTCAGAGACGCGGCTCTCGAAACGCACTCTATAGCCTACGGTCTTCCCCACGGGTTCTCCCAATATCTCCGCCATGCGTTCGGCAATCTGTCGCGCTGCCAAGCGTCTTGGCTCAAGCATCATTATCTTTCCGGCGGCAGTCCAAGCCATGATGGTAAGTGGCAGGAGTGTGGACTTTCCTGCTCCCGGCGGTGCCGTGACGACGAGAGAATTGTTCTCGTCGAGCGTTCTGTTCACACCTTTGGCAATGTCGGCAGCCGGCAACGTGGCACACCTGGATATTATGTCGTCTATAGTCATCAAGATCATCTTTTATTGTTCTTCTGCATGCAAAAGTAATAGTAATGATTATTGTTTTCAAACTTTTATTGATAATTTTGCACCATCTATATTTATAATCTTTCATCCCCCAAAAACAATAGTCAATTCATGCCAAATAAACAAAAATCAAGAACAACGACAATGTTAGAAAAACTCTTCGGCTTCGATCCAGCGAAGCACAACATCAAGACGGAAGTAATGGCTGGTATCACCACCTTCCTCACGATGGCATACATCCTTGCCGTTAATCCAAGCATTTTTTCGGTCCTCGCCTCCAAGGGCATGGTCACCAATGCCGTGTTCACCTCAACGGCTCTTGCTGCCATAATCGGAACACTGATGATGGCGATATACGCCAAGAAGCCGTTCGGACTCGCTCCCGGCATGGGGCTCAACGCCTTCTTCGTGTTCACCGTGTGTCTCACCATGGGATACTCATGGCAGTTTGCGCTCACGGCGATACTCATCGAGGGACTGATATTCGTGATTCTCACAATGACACGCATACGAACCCTTATCGTTGACTCCATACCGGCTTCAATCAAGCGGGCGATAGGAGCCGGAATCGGCATCTACATAGCGTTTATCGGACTGAAGAATGCGGGCATCATAGTGGAGAGCTCCGCCACTTTCGTCACCATCGGCGACCTGCCTCACGGTTCGGCATTGCTCGGGTCGATAGGCATAGTGCTCACGTCGGTGCTCATTGCCAGACGCGTGCCGGGAGCATTGCTCATCGGAATACTCGCCACATCGCTGATAGGAATCCCGATGGGAATAACGAAATTCCAGGGAATAATGGACACTCCGCCGTCTATAGCACCTGTTTTCTGCCAGTTTGAATTCCACAACATTTTCACCATCGACATGGCCATCGTGGTGTTCACGTTCCTGTTCATCGACATGTTCGACACCATGGGCACGCTTGTCGGCGTATGCACCAAGGCAGGCATGATGAGAAAAGACGGTCGCATTCCTGGTCTGAACAAAGCGTTCATGGCTGATGCCGTGGCGACGATGGCTGGAGCGTGTCTGGGAGCAAGCACCACAACAACTTATGTGGAGAGTGCCGCTGGTGTGGCACAGGGCGGAAGGACCGGACTAACGGCTTTTGCCACGGCTCTCTGCTTCGTCGTGGCTCTCTTCTTCGCTCCCATCTTCCTCGCCATTCCTGCTGCCGCCACCACTCCGGTTCTCGTCATCGTGGGACTCTTCATGCTGTCGCCAATAAAAGACATCGACCTGAACAACTACACCGAAGCCATCCCCGCATTCATCACCATCGTGATGATGCCGCTGTCATACAGCATCTCCGACGGCATTCTATGCGGCATCATAGCATACGTTGCCATAAACATCCTGTGCTGCAACTGGAAGAAGCTCAACCCTACGCTCTATATCCTCGCTGCCTTGTTCGTGATGAAATACATTTTCATTTAACCCCAAACGGGTCAGACGGGCAATTAGGCTTTATATTATAAAGAATTGTGATTGTCTCTATAAATAAAGAACCAAGGAATGACAAAAGTAATTTGCACATTCGGAGTAATTTGCTTAACTTTGTATTGTCACTGATAAAATAATCCGCATTATGGTAGAAAGATACATCAATCCACATACAGACTTTGGATTCAAGAGATTGTTTGGATCAGAATTCAACAAAGAGTTGCTGATAAGTTTTCTCAACGCTTTGTTCCGTGGAGAACAGAACGTGAAGGATGTTACCTACTTGAACTCAGAACAGCTCGGCGACCGCATAGACGCCAGGCGTGCAGTATTCGATGTGTTTTGTGAGAATGACAAAGGCGAAAAATTCATCGTAGAGATGCAAAATGTATATCAGGAGTTCTTCAAAGACCGAACAATATATTATTCAACATTTCCAATACGAGAGCAAGCGCAACGTGGCGGAGATTGGGACTTTCATCTCAATTCCGTATATACGATAGGATTGCTGAACTTCAACTTTGCAGAGGGTTTGCAGAACGCAAAGAGGTGGCATCATGAAGTGAAATTAATGGAAACAGACACCAAAGAGGTCTTCTATGACAAACTAACGTATGTATATGTAGAGATTCCCAAATTCGACAAAACAGAAAATGAACTTGAAACGATGTATGACAAATGGATGTTTGTACTGAAAAACCTCTCATCTCTAATGAAACGTCCCGCCTCGTTACAAGAGCGTGTGTTCACACGTCTGTTTGAACAAGCTGAAATTTCCAAGTTCAACCCACAGGAACTGAAATCATACGAAGATAGTGTAAATGCTTATCGCGACATCGTAAACGCAATAAAAACTGCAGAAAAGAAAAAGTTTGCAGAAGGAAAAGCAGAAGGAAAAGCAGAAATTGCCCGTGCCATGCTTGCAAAAGGAATGGATATGGAAGTGATTTCTGAATTGACAGGAATTTCAATTGGCGAACTTAAGGACTTATAAATCCTCCTTCAAACAACCACAACCGCATGACACCAACCATTCCATTCATCAAGGAGAAATTCGACGAATACAACAGGATGATGTTCGACGGCAAACTGCCCGACATACCCATAAGGCTTAGCAACGCCAAAGGGTTTCTCGGCATGTGCTGCTTCAAGAAGAAACGCAACGGATTGATGGGCAAGGTGGTGAACTACGATTTCGTGCTGCGCATCAACACACGGTTTGACCTGCCGCAGGAAATAGTGGAGGATACTATCATACACGAGATGATACACTACTACATCGCCAGCAACCAACTGAAGGACACGAGTGCCCACGGACGACTGTTCCGCACGATGATGAACGGCATAAACGCCAGATTCGGCAGACATATAGCCATATCACACAAACCAACGGAAACGCAGAAACAGCAGGCAAGGGAAGGCAGACGGTCATGGCATGTGGTGGCTGTGGTGACCTTCACCGACGGACGCACAGGAGTGAAGGTGTTGCCAAGAATCGTGGAACGGATAACCTACTACTACAACAATGTGCTCTCGGCAAAGGATGTATCAGCAATACAGCTCTATATGAGCAATGACACATTCTTCAACCAGTTTCCCAACTCCTCTGCACTCAAGGTCTCGATATGCGAAGAAGAAACTCTTAAGAGTCATCTCGCCGATGCGGAACGCATGGAATGCGACGGCAAAAGAATAATCCGCAACAGATAAGAGCCTCAACGAAACGGCAATAATGACAACTTAGACAACGATAATGACTTGACAAGGCGGCAATGACGACATGACAAGGCAACAACCACAAAAAACTTCCATCATAATCAGGGCTGAACT
>NZ_FR892625.1:11753-26430 GCF_000436015.1 Prevotella sp. CAG:592
GAACTCCATACCAGTGAAGTTCAGCCCTGATTATTCATAATAGAAGTTCAGCCCTGATTATTATCGATAAACCTTTGGATTATCTTTGTTTTGCAGATAATAAAATTCTACCATAGCATTCATGGAATGAAAATCTCGCATAGGAGATGCCAGGCCTGCATCATCTCACGACCTTCCTCATGGTCTTGCCGTCTCTCACAATATATATACCCTTCGGCAGGACGGAGGAGTCTATGCGCATGCCATTGAGGTCGTAAACCTCCTTGCCCTGTAGAGCAGCGCCGGCAGAGACGTCGTTGATGGCAGACACCACCTTGTTCTCCTGAACCAAGACAATCTTCATCTCTCCCACTCCATCGGTGATGGTGATGGTGGCATCCCGTTTGTCAATGCCGACAGGCAATGCGGAATACTCTATCTGCAGGTCGTCGGCGGTATATTCTCCTGGCTCGCTGACCACCTTACACCACTGTTCGTCCGACGTTGCCGTCTTCCATCCGAGCTTCGAGAAGATGGTCTTTGTGGCTACTCCGGCTTCTTTGTCCACAAACACTGTGTCGTTGTCTACCGTCACTTCTCCCTTGTCGCTGACTTTCGCCGACACCATCACGGAGTGTTTCACCACCGGGAATACGGCGAGTGATGTCTGTCCGCCAGGGGCAGCCTGGAAATAGCCCGTCAGCGGGCGCCACTCTCCATTCTTCAGCATATAGGCGGTGTTGCCGTGGTCGCGCATCGGAGCCATTGCGAAGGCGCATTCCATAGCGTCGTTTTTCTCCGGAATGCCGTCGATGACAACGAAGAACTCATCGTTGATGACATAATCCTTGCTGAGCTGCACTTCCACCACTCCGTCTTTGGTAGTCAGCGCATAGTTCAGTTCTGTCATCGTCCACGTGTCGAGCAGGTCTATCTTCTGGTCGGGGAGTCCGTCTTTTGATGTATAGAGCGAGAACGACACATTTGCAATCTGGTCTGTCAGTTCCTCTGCCGAGGCTTTGGTGAAGTTGACATACATACCGGTGAGGAGCATCGGCGTGGACGGCTTCGAGAATTTCTCTGCCCATGCCGTGATGCCGAGTTTGTTGGCTCCCGGCAGGGTAAGGTTGCCATCGGTGAAATTGGTCTGATATCCGTCCTTGGGTTCGAAATTCGTGATGTAGCCGTCGAACTGCACCTGTACGCTGTCGTCCTGGAACGTGTAGCCGGTCTCGTTCTGGGCGATGTGTGTTACATACCATTTGTTCATCTTCTCATGACTGAAATCCACGTCCTTTGTAGTGAATATACCCTTTGGCGTGAATATAGGGTCGGTGTTGTTTTTCAGTTCATACTCTGAATATATCGCCCATGAATACTGGTCGGGAAATCCTGTAGAGCGGTCGGTGTAATGCACGGTGGCGAGCGGTGCCATCATACGCATCCTCGTGGTGAGATCGCGGAATTCTGCCGGCCATCCCACCTGTGCCGTCGGCTCCTGTCCTTCAACGCTTACGAAGGCTGTCTTGGTCACCTCGTCTTCTTCATCGCCGGCTTTCACTTTCAGCGTTACGTCGTAGTTGCCGGGCTTGGTGTAATATACGGTAGGGTTCTGGTCGGTCGAGGTCTCCGGCGTGCCGCCGGGGAATGTCCATTCCCACGACTCCGGGGTGCCGGCGGTGAGGTCGGCAAACTGTATCTCCTCGCCTGTCTTCACGGCAATCTGGTCGATGGTGGTCATACTGCTCACCGTGAGTCCGTCCACATAGAAGTCGCCGAGGTATCCGCCAACGTTGAAGCCATCGTCGGTTCCCGGACCGTAGGTGAGGCGCAGCTTCACCGTCTTGCCGGCAAATTCGGTGAGGTCGGCATCCACCTTTCGCCATGCGCTTCCCTTGTCGGCAACGCTCGTGCTCTTCCAGAGGTCTGTCTGAGTGGCGAAGCCGTCGGCTGAAGCACTGATTGTCAGAGTGGCGTATTCGTTCCACATAGTGTCGAAGTATACGTATCCATGAAATTGTGCATTGGCGGGCACGTCGATGTCTTTGCTCGTTATCGTGCCGATGGTGCGGCGCACGATATTATATGGTCCGTCGATATGCAGCGATGCTTTATCGTCGGGGTCGATGCCCGTGAATGCCTTGTCGCCGGAGGGCTGCTTCAGGGTAAAGGTCACGTTGTTGCCTTCGCCATTGTCCTGGGTCCAGTCGGCAAGCGTACCGTTGTCGAAGTTCTCTGCCCATACCGTTTCCTGCCCTGTCGCGGCGTTCTTCACACTGAAGTCTGCCTTCACTCCCTTGGCATCGGCACGACGGATGGTGCGGGGCATGCTCGACGGAAATGGCGCAGGACGGTATTCCAGGCGTAATGCCTTACTGTCTTTGGCCGGATTGGCGGTTTGTATTTTGCCTACTAAGACCTTGTTGTCATCGGTGGCAAATGCTGTATATACCATGCCTGCCGCGACGGCTAAAACGAACGATGTGGTAAGTAATCTGTTCATAACGTTTTCCCTTTTGTTTATACTTTTGTTTCGCATGTATCCCACATGCTGCCATATTGACGAATTGTCTGCAAATTTATGTATTTTAATTAAGAAGCGCAAGGATATGACGTATAAACAGCCATTTTTGACTATAAATAAGACAATTAATTGAAGTTGGAGGCAAACACTAATCACAGGTATTTATTATCTATTTTCGTGTTTACCGTTCTCTCATACCTCAGTACATGCGATTCCGTATACAGAGGTTTGTCAAATAATGCTCATGCCGAGCGGACGCACAAAAAAACTCGAAGAATTATCTTCGAGCCTTTTGACATAAGTTATATTGTCCTTTTAATAATTGCTCTACCACAGTTGCACCTTTGGCTTCACATCCATGTATTGAGGCATACACTGTCCAACAGATGCCATTATATATGTAGGGTCGCAGATGGTGAACCGCTTACCTTCATACATATATCCGTCACCATTTATGCCGGCATCAGTGAAAGCCACAGCCGTGGCTTCATGCCCTGGGTAAAAAAGCAGATGCACGTCAAGGTGCAGGATGTTTCTCACAAGAAATGCGAAGAGGATGGCTCTGTCCTCACAGTCGTTGGCAGGATAAATGAAATTTTCTTCAACGAAGAATGCCTTCTCGTATCCGAACTGTTCAACATCAGTCTTGTATTTGAAAGCTAACTGTATGAACCTCAGTATTGCATTTGCAGCATCCTTCTGCGACATGCCGCCTACCTGTTCTTTTATCTGTTCAACGAGTTGCTTCCTGAACTTACTGTCCAAACATGATGCTGCATATACCGGTATATCAGTCTGTGGGAACTCCTTGCTGATATTCTTCGCCATCTCGTCAATGCTTCCACTCACGGTGATGCCGTTGGCAGTCAGTTCAAACGGTCTTGATTTGCCCGTATCCATATATGGAGCAATCAAGGTAAGGTTTATCGTCTTGCCAAGTTTTGTGCCTCTAGGTATGGCGCAAGTAGAGATACCTCCTATCTCCAGACCCGTTGTCGTCGTATCATTGAAAAACACAAAGTATTTTCTTCCGTCGATTTCAAGATAACTACGGGAATACAACATCTGCTCAAAAGGAACGAGCAACACCAAATCATTACCCGTCCTGCCCAGTCTGATATCAAAGCCCATATTTGCCAATATATAGTGGGAAAGGGTTATGGCTGTGTTCGGGTCGTTGGGACATATGGCATCGGCATAGTGCCTTACAAGGACAAACACGAGCCAGTCGGACAGTTCGGCTCCACGTATCAATAGCTTCAACGATGGGGCTACTTTGTCGTAAACTCTATCATCCTGCATATACGTCCAACATTCACTGATGTCCTTTTCCCTTGCCGAAGCAAGTGGTCTAACTTTTATCTTCGTTGCCTTCATTCTTATGCCGTAAAACGGAAAAGCTATCTTTTCTGCCATCGGGTCGATAGCAGTAGGCACGCCTTTCCCTATCGGTGAACGATCTGGCTCTGGCGGCATGGGTATGGTTACTTGCGGAGTAATGTCCTTGGGAACGGAGTGTTGCCCCTCCTTTCCGTCTGGAGCCTTTTGCGGCGTAGAGGGTTTCTTGTCTGGAAAACGTTTCTCTCCCTTAAAAGCCTTGTATTTTTCCCATGCCTCACCCAGGAAATGAGCATAGTTACTGATGATGTCGTTTCTGAATCCGTTATAGTCGGCAATCATCCGCTCTCTTTCCTTCCTGAATCCCTCAATGTCTTGTGCCATTAACGTACCGTGGGCAAATGCAATGAGCGGCAATAAGACAATCACTTTTTTCATATCTTGGATTTTAGCCTGTTATATAAGATAATGACTGCTCAAGAATTTTAGAAGTCACTCGGACCGTAAATTCCGAAGTTAGGGTCTTTCTTCGGTTGCCATGTGCGCAAGATTATAAGTGGGCGCTGCGGGTTGTTTATGTCTATCTCCAAAAACAGGTATCCGTGGTCGCCGTAATTTGTCGAGTAGTAGTCCTGTGCTATCTGGATGGCATACATTTCCTTGCCCTTGCCCGGCTTCATCACATCGGTATCGGTAAATCTGATGTTCACGAACTCGTTACTTGCAAAACATCTCGCCAAGTTGTTCAGATATTCGTCCTTCGTCTGGCGGTTGTATGTGATGATGTCGTTGTTGGTGATATGAGCTGCCCCCTCGCGGCTCTTGTACATCGTTGACTGTTTTGAAACCCGTCCAGTGATGATGATGGCGTTGTCGTCAAAGATATCACGGATGTAGCCGAGACGCTTCAGCGAGTATGCAGTCTTGTAGTTTTCCATGAAACTGACAATTGTCTTGCGTGCCGTCTCAGGCCAGTTAGGGTTGCTGAGGATACACTCTTCTGCCGTTTTGCCGAGACCGAAGGCTATATTCGAAATCTTTCCGTCCTTGTCAAAAGTAAACACCATGTCCTCGACAAATGATTTGCGCAGTCCGTTCTTGAACGAGAAAGCCATCTGCAACCCCCTTGCCACTACGTTGTCACCGTCTTGGTAAACCTTTATGCCTGGTGTTCCCACAATCTGGGCTGAACCGTATTTTATCAGTTTGTTGTATATGCTCTTTCCTTCCTCGGTGAAAAGTTCATCACTCACGTCATAGTTCTTTCTCCTTATGCTGCTTGCCACATTCTGTATTGCGTCAAGGTATTTTTGACATCCCTCTTCCGGCAGTTCCAACATGGCATTGGTTTGTGGCTGCTGCGCAATGCAGACTGACTCGTCTGTCGCCTCATTTTCTTTTGCAGCCTTTATACTTGCATATGCCTTCTTCATCGGCATACTCCTCACAGTATTCATCACGCTCTCTATCTCTTTGTCGATGTGAGCCTGGCCACGATATTCAAACTCGTATTTTATCTGATACTGCTTGGGCTTCAGTCCTTCCGGCAATTCTATCACTCCCACGCCGTCCTTCGCACTATATATGCTGCTCCAGTCACGTCCGTCGAAATACGAATAATCCACGGATGCCACTGGTTGTCTGTTGTATGTAAACCTCAGTTCCGTTTCTCCGTCATCGCTCTTCTCAGCAGTAGCCTTGATGTTATCGAAAATTCTGTTCATTTGCTCCGGAATCCATACCGCCATAACATGCTTACTTCCGTTGTCGTCGGTATATGCCATCTCGTTTGGATATTGCAACGAGCGCAGAAGCGTAAGGGCCCAATAGTAGTTCCGCAGGGCATCGTCAATTTTCATGTTCTGCTCTGCCTTTACGGCATTGCCCACAAGTTCCGTAATCTTCTGCTTTCTCGATTCGAAAATTTTCTGTATCTCCGACTTTCTTATCCATCTACCCACATGAGCGTCAGGCTCGTTGTGGAGCACTACGCGTTCCGTATTTGTCAACGTAGCCTGCGAATAGGTCTGTATGCTGGAACTGAAATCGCTGTTTGTCTCAATCTTTCCGTTGCGCGATGTCTCCCCCTCCTTCTGTTGGGTCACGCTGGAAATGTTTACGGATATCTTGCTGATAAGATCGGAGAGTGCCTGTCGGTCTGCCTCATCCAAAGAAGCACCGTATCCCTCACCATAAAGAAACAATTTACTTGATTTGACAGTCTCCCAGTCTTGGGCTTGAATACCCATGACTGAGAGACACAATGATATAAGAAATAAAAATCTCGTCATTCTTTGTTGCTTGCCAATTCCGGTATTACTATTCGTTGTTATTTTCTGCCTCGAAGCCTTCACGCACGAAGTCGCTCACTTTCTTTGCATACTTCTGTGCAGCCTCACTCTCCTTCATGGCGTTTTCCATTGCCCGGATGCGTGCCTTTACGGCAGCGTCCTCGTTGATGATGAAGAAAGTCTGCATACTGAATGTGCCGTCCTTGTTGTCTTTGATTACGGAGAACGACTCCTGCATCTCGCCCTTTATTTCCTTTTCCACGAGAGTCTCGTATGCTGCGTAGAAGTGCTCAAACTCTGCATCAGTATTGTTGGCATCTCCTGCAAGGTCGCTTACCACACGCCCCTTTACATGGCTACCGGCATTGCGTGAGTAGATGTTGCAGGCATTGTTGATAGACATCTGTTTACCAACGTTCTTCGACTTGAAGCTGCTTGCCTCGCCCATCACCTCGTAACCATTCTCACCAAGCTGACGGAGCTTGTCGTAGTGTGTTAGCAAAGCCACTTCAATAGTGCGGCTGCTGCCGTAGAGCTTCCAGCCTTCCTTCTTGAATTCCTTTATCTTTGCTTTGTACTCCTTCTTCTGAGCTTTCTCAAGAAGCTTGTTCTGTGCCACTGCCATGGGCATTACCATTGCCAGCATGAGCAGGATAGTGATGATTTTCTTCATAACTTGTTCTGTTTATTATTTTATATTTTAATATCCATATTGATAGATATCTATTGTTTGAATTTTCTTATTCTTGTACATCATATACAAATATCCCAACCGTCTTGAACCATTGCCACTATACGGCTGGACGGTAACCGTTATGGTACTGTTGTCCGTATCAATGCTTGCCTCACCCCAGTCAGTCATGTACTCACACTGTATTGTCGGTTTGAAATTGGCTTTGTAAGTAATTGTACTTGTCCCACCATTCTTGTCCATATATAGGGTCGTTTTACTTATGGATGACACATATGGCGTGAATCCATATTGGCACACCTCGCAATTACCGACTGTATTTCCTTTGTATTGCAACAAAACATAGCCTGTACGTCTGGTCGTTTCCTCATTGGGCTTTGTTGTCACATTAAGTGTATATCCAGGCAGATGGTTGTATTCTTTGCCGTTTTCCTCTATTGTTGCTGTTATCCAGTTACCATCATTTCCTTCGTAGGCAATTGAGGGAGTAAAGTTAGCAGAAAATGTGCAGTCATGTGTTTCACCTTCTGAACTGAAATTGCCGAACTGTGTCTCCTTGTATAATACTGGTGACATAGCCGCCTGTGTCATATTGATAGGTATTGAATATTCCCATTCCGGATCTGTAGATTCGAGAGTTATGCTTGCAGTCCTCTCTGTTTTTGTCGGAGTATTAGCCTCCACTACCATTTCTATGTTTTGACTTGAACTTCCCGTTGATGGGGAAATTTTAATCCAATTTGGTATACCTTTGAATGCCCACGGTGTTTCCTCGGCTGTGATTTTAAAACCATATGTGACTTGCCATCCCCCTGTGGGACATTCAAATGTATAACCAGAGAAATTGCCGTCATCATCGGTCTGAGATTTCAAATATGTACTTCCCGTAGATTCGATACTCAGTTTGTGTGGTTTCAGTGACACGGTATATTTCCCGTCGCCAAGCTCTGCCGATTCCGAACAGGAGCCAAGCGAAAGGCATAATGCGCCAACTATTGTGACGGCTGTGATTGAATATAGATTTGTTTTCATTCTTTTATATTTAGATAATTTGTTGTAGAATAAGGACGAAATCAGAAATAGAAGTTCAACGATGCGCTGAAGTTCATTCCTGAGCTCCAACCCTTTATATCATCAGAGAGTTTCTCCATCTGTTCATACAATATGCCCTTCTTTATCGGATAACTGTAGCTTGGCGTCACGCTGATTGCTACACCCCGGCAGATGGCAAATTGCAGACGGAGAGCGGCAACTCCCGACAATGCATAGGTCACGACCTTGCTGTCTGATGAAACATCCTTCTTGTCGCTTAACACTGATGTATAAGAAACGCCCACCTGAGGTGTAAGCAGCAGTCGGTTTACAAACTTTTCATGTCCGAGCACTATGCCGTAACCAATTTTTCCTTCAAAGCACAACGGTTGTACACGTTTTTCCTCATAGTCATTACCAGAGTTGTCGTTAGGAATGAAATACATCACATCGCTCTTCTTCAATCCGTATTTCACACCAAACTCACCGTTGAAGCCGCTCGCATAGAATCCCATGGCTGCATACGGGGCATTGAAAGCGCCCACCTGATAACCGAGGTCGAAATAATAACGGTTCTTTTGATAGAATTTCTTGGCAAGATTCTTATTGAACACCTCGTCTTTGTTGAAAGAACGGGTGCCGTTCCAAGGATAGTAGCCAGGTGCCAAAAATCCGATTCGGTATGACTCGCCCGACTTCAGGTCTGTTGTATATGGCGTGGCAGACATACGCTCGCCATTGATATAGAAATCGGCGCCCTGTGGGTTGGAATCGAAAGTCACAGTGGCTATGGCGAGCATGTTTACGCTTTTCTCCACCGTCTTGCCTTCATCCACATCTATATATAGTGTTTCCGTCTTGAAACCCTTTTTCTGCACCTCCACTTTATGCGCTCCTATGAGCACCTTGTCGGAACGGAATTCAGAAGTAGGGTCTGACCTGTCGCCATCGTCTATGGTGAAGCGAGCCTGTTCCGACGACTTGATGTCTATGCTTCCGTATATCGGTTCCGGAGCGAGCAGATTGGCGGTTAGCATGTTGTCCTTGCTTATTGTAATCTCTTGTGTGACGCATCGATGGCTCTTACGCCTACACATCACTTCGTGCCTGCCCACACCAAGATCCACATCCACTTTGCCCTTGCCCCTCAGCTCGTTGTCTATCCATATTTCTGTCTCCGGACTACTTGCCGTGAGTGATGCCGTGCCATAGTTGCCCACGAGCTCAGGACTGACAGCCGTAGTATCGTTGTCTGTGATGTCAACTTCCTCCTCGTAAGTCTCATATAGAGGTTTCACTATGCGGATGGCATGTCTGCCGCTGCCAATACGTATTGCTTCATCGGTAATGCCGCTATAGTATTTGAAGTCGATGTAAAGTTTGGCGTCGGTCATTGCATAATAATTGTCAAAACGCAGCCAACCGAATTTCGGTTTGAGGTTGATTGACAGTTCCTGCGGCATTTTGGGGTCGTTGATAGTTATTGTACCTTGCTGCTCGTAGTAGTCTTTTGCCCTTACGATATATCTGTGGGTACCGAAGGAGAGACGCTTCCTCACCACACCATACTGTGCCGTTTCTACAGTGCCATTTATTATCACTTCGGCATCGCTTGGCGACACATTCATCACCAACTCCTGACTCTTCGAATCGTTGAAGGTCAACGTCTGCACCATGTCACCCGTGAGTTTCATCGTGTATGTGCGTCCGGCCTTTATCGACATTGGTATCTGGTATTCCGTGATACCAAGCTGTGGGTGCTGAATCTGGATTTTCTTTATGCCTTTCTGCACATAAACCCAGGTCTCAGCTGTTTTTTCCAACACGCCCATCACCTGGAGTTGTCCGGTGTCAAAGGCGAGACCCTTCAGCGGTGGAGTGGACACCACTTTTATTATGGCACATTTCTGTCCGTTGGGGTCAAGCTTCTGTGTCTCAGCAAGCATGGCCTCCATGCCTTTCTCATTGCAATAGAAGTCCGATACCGACAGCTTTTCCTGTGCCCATGTGAACAAGGGCAACACGAGGGCTATCAGCAGTAATGACAAATGTTTTCTCATAACCTTATTATATTCTTGTAACTTACTGGTAAATGATATATCAACAAAGATATACACATTTTTTCAATTATTAGAGTTTATTTTTATCTTTCTCCATTAATTTAAATCTCATTAACTAAATTTATCAATAATTGAAGTAAAATTAGTTTAAATCACATTTTCCCACAGATAACAGAGATGAAAACAATTAAAAAGAAAACCGTGCCGGTTTTCTTTCCGACACGGTTTCTGCTTTGTCAATTATGTATTGCGGCATTACAGGAATGCCTTTCCAACAGATCTCATTTTCACTTTCTGGTCACTCTGAACCAGTCTGCATCAATCCAGCCACGGTTGGTCTTCTGTCCTGGCTCGTATGCCACGAAGCCTATCTTGGCTCCTATCCACTTGCCTTCGCGCATGGTGAACTCGGTGCCACACTTGGTGTACTTCTTGCCGTCGAGACTGTAAGAGAAATGCATCTTGCCATCGTTCACGCTCATACGCATATAGATGTCGATGTGAGTGCCTGGCTGATAGTCTATCTGGTCTACTGCCGTTGGCTTGAGTGTGGCGATAAGCTGCTCTGTCTGCGGTTTGCCCTTGTCGGCGCTCTTGCATGAAATCTGAAGGAGCTGGAAATCATTACCCACTCGCTTCACCACAAGGCCAGAATAGTCAAGACCCATCATCAGCAGTCCGCCGGTCTGGTTCTGGTCTTTTGATGTGAAACGGATTTTGGTGGTGGCTGTGAACTTGTCGGCTGGTGTCTTCTGCAGCAGCAGGTTAGGCACTTCCCAGAGGTTCTGGAATTTCTCCGACACCTTGTGGGTGTATACTCTATACGAACCGAAGGCTGTCGGCATACCGAAGGTCTCATTGTAGTTGGCATGCCATTGCCATTGCAGTCCGAGTCTGGTGTCGCTGAACTCATCGCTCTCTGCCGGATTCACCACCTGCACCTTGCCTGAGGTCTTCGGCTTGCGGTATGTCGTGACGGGTTCGCCACAGTAGTCGCCGTCTTTATCGATGCCCGTCACAGGCCAGTTGTCCTTCCATGTCACAGGCTGCAGATGCACCACGCGGCCGTAGGCTTCCTTGTCCTGAAAATGCAGAAACCAGTCTTCGCCGAATTTGGTGTGTACCCATGCGCCCTGATGAGGACCGTTTATCTTTGTCTTGCCCTGGGCGAGAACCACCTTGCTCTCGTATGGACCGAACGGATTCTTGGAGCGCATCGCCACCTGGAAGCCAGTAGGCACACCGCCGGCAGGGAACATCACCCAATACCATCCGTCGCGCTTGTATATCTTCGGTCCTTCGCAAGTGCGGCTCTCGGTGCCGTTGCCGTCGTAGATAATCACGGGGTTGCCGATGGGTTTAGTACCGTCGGCAGACAACTCACGGATAGCGATTACGGAGGCGAAACGCGAACGGCTGTTGGCGTATGCGTTGACGAGATAGCAGCGGCCGTCGTCGTCCCAGAGTGGTGTGGTGTCTATCAGTCCCTTGCCCGGAATCACACACAGCGGCTTCGACCATTCGCCGGCCGGGTCTTTGGTCTTAACCATGAACACGCCATAGTCGGGATCGCCCCAATAGATATAGAACTCGCCGTTGTGATAGCGTATTGACGGTGCCCAGATGCCGTTGCCATGGGATGGCCGGTCGAATTCCTGCTTCGGCTCCAGTTCCTTAACGGCATGGCCTACTATCTCCCAGTTTACCAGATCCTTGGAATGGAGGATGGGCAGACCGGGGATGCAGTTGAAAGAACTTGCCGTGAGGTAATAGTCTTCGCCGGCGACACACACGTCGGGGTCGCTATAGTCGGCATTGATAACGGGGTTGGTGTAGGTGCCGTTGCCATTGTCTGGGCTCCACACCTGCGACTTGTACTGTGCCAGCGCTGCCATAGGCAATGCGAGCATCATCAGCAGAAGGTGCTTTCTTTTCATAATCGGTTATGCTATTTTGATTTGTTAGTGATTGTCTGTTTCGCCTTACAACACGTTGACGTATTCGCCTTCGATGCGTTGCAGCTTCAGCTGGTAGTTCACGTCGTGTACGATGCTCATCAACCGTGCGTGCTCGTCATCACCGCCATAGAGCGAGAGGGCGAGATGGCCCATCGTGCGGCGCAGGTTTATCTCCACACACGGATGGAGCAGGAACCTGTCGCCTTCGGCTCCAGCCACAACCATCATGTCGACGCCGAATTCTCCCGCATAGCGTCCGGAGAGCATGGCGGTGAGATTCTGCTCCAGACGACTGGCTATGTCGTCGAGAAGCGTCTCGCTGACATAGCGGCTGAGAATGTCGCGCTTGAACCGCTCGCTGCCCACCACATTGCCCGTATACTGGGCGTTGAGGGTCTTGAACACCGACAGTCCGCAATATCTCACGCCTCCATCGGGAGTGGAGACGAACTCCATGGCGAAGTCGCACATCTTGTTATAGCGGGGTTCTATCATCACCTTGCCCTGGTGTTGCAGCGTGTGTCTTATCCATGACAGTTTGGGTTGGTCGGCAGCGTCGCTGACATAGCGCACTCCCCTGCCCGACGAGCTCCACGGGGCTTTCACCACGGCATTGCCCAGCTGGCGGATGATGCTGCAGGCCTCATCCATGGCAGTAGCCACGAAGCTCTCGCCACAGGTATCGCCTTCAATTCCTTTTCTCACCGCGTGCAGCATTTCCTTCGTCTGCTCGCGGTCTGATAAGCGGCGCACGTCGGCAAGCTGTCCCTCGGTGGGCAGGATGTCGGCGGCGACTCCGTTTTCGGCGAGTTCCGCACATACCCTGCAGTCCCATCCCCAGGGCTTCACGCCATCAAGGGGCAGCGAGGCGAGGTCGGTCTTCTCCACGAACAGCACGTCGGCAATCATCCCCTTATACTGTTTGGATGCTTTCAGGGCATATTTGATGTCGTCAACGAGGACGGCATCTCCATCTTTCGCCCAGAAAGCGGGCAGAAAACCAAGATTCATACGCATCTCCTGAGCCACATGGGGTATCGTGAGGTGTGGCACGTCATAAGCGAGTGCTATATCGTGTTCGGGGTTGAATATATGTAAATCCACGTGCTGTATCGTTACCGTTGTTTGTTTTCTTTATCCTATTGAAATGACCATCCCAAAAAACATTTCTTCTCTTATTATGGAAGTCATATTCTTTATCGAGTGCAAAATTAAATAAAAAAGCGTACATTTGCACTTATTAAAAGACAAAAAATGAATAACGACCCAACGATATGCGCAATAGCCACCGCACAGGGCGGTGCGATAGGAATAATAAGAGTCTCTGGCAATGAGGCGATTGAGATAACGGAAAAGATTTTCTCGCCGGCGGGAAAAACCGACAGGCAGCTGCACGACAGAGCGCCATACTCCATCGCCTTCGGCAGGATAACCGACGGGAAGGGAGAGACCGTGGACGAAGTGCTGGTGAGCGTGTTCCGTGCTCCTCATTCTTACACGGGCGAAGACTCCACGGAGATTTCCTGTCATGGCTCGGCGTATATACTGCAGAGGGTGATGACGCTGCTGATAGAGAACGGCTGCGCGGCTGCCGGACCGGGTGAGTTCACTCAGCGTGCCTTCCTCAACGGCAAGATGGACCTCTCGCAGGCTGAAGCCGTGGCTGACCTCATCAGCTCTACCAACAAGGCTACTCACGACATGGCACTCAGCCAACTGAAGGGACACTTCAGCAACGAGCTGTCTGACCTGCGCGGGCATCTGCTGAAGCTCACTTCGCTACTGGAACTGGAACTTGACTTCTCTGACCACGAGGAACTAGAGTTTGCCGACCGCACGGAGCTATACGCCCTTGCCAACGACATCCATCAGCGACTCGTATCTCTCATCCATTCGTTTGAAATCGGAAACGCACTGAAAAACGGCATACCGGTGGCTATCGTCGGCAACACCAACGTGGGAAAGAGCACGCTGCTCAACCTCCTGCTGCATGAGGAGAAGGCTATCGTGAGCGACGTACACGGCACGACACGCGATTTCATTGAAGACTCCACCATCATCAACGGCATACAGTTCCGCTTCGTCGACACCGCCGGCATCCGTGACACCGACGACGTAGTGGAAAGCATCGGCATAGAGCGCACTTACCAGAAGATGCAGGAGGCGAAGATAGTGCTCTGGCTTATCGACCGGCAGCCGACAACGGCTGAAATCGACGACATAAAGGAGCATGTGGACGGAAAGAGACTCATCGTGGTGAGAAACAAGATTGACAAGTCTGGCGAAACGACTTCGGCTGACGAGTCTGTCAAGACCCCTTCTGCCGCTACCGGTCTGGCATCAGACTGGTTGTCTGACTCCTTGGCCGGTACCGGCTACAAGACAGTGGACATCAGCGCAAAATACGGCACCAACATTCCACAGCTTGAGCAGCTCATCGTAGAGGCTGCCGACATACCCCAGATTTCAGAGAGCGACATCGTGATAACTTCTGCCCGCCACTACTCTGCCCTTCTCCGTGCCGACGAATGTCTGCAGCGTGTCATCGACTCCATGAACATCGGTCTCAGCGGCGACCTCCTTGCAGAAGACCTCCGCATGGTCATCGACCACCTCGCCGACATCACCGGCGAAGAGCGGATAACAACAGAAGAAACGCTCCAGAAAATATTCCGGGAGTTCTGCATCGGAAAGTAACCCCTTATAAACAACTCTGAACAACTTGGAGTAATTTGAACTAAGTCCCTCTAAATGAGGGACTTTTTGTATTTTAACGTGAGTTCGACGAATTAGAATAAGGTTAA
>NZ_FR892626.1:0-6749 GCF_000436015.1 Prevotella sp. CAG:592
TATCTTTGCATAAGATAAACTGCGGCTCGGGATAAGATAAGAAACATTTCCTATATTCTACACTAAAGAAACAATTAATAAAAGAAGACAATGAAGATTCACTTTTCACATAAGGAAGAGTTGTGGAATTCGTGGTCGCATTTCGGCGGCGTGGTAATGGGCGTAGGCGTGGGCATCGCGTTCCTGATATTCTGTATCGGTCATCAGAACGCATGGGCTACGGCGGGCGTGTCGCTGTATCTCTTCGGCATGCTTTGCTCGTATATAGCCTCAACGGTGTATCATGCGCTGAGCGCACGGAGCGTATGGAAAGAGAGATTGCGCAAATGGGACCATGCTGCCATCTACTGGCATATTGCGGGAAGCTACTCGCCACTGACGCTGACGGCGCTGAGAGAGGACGGCGCTTGGGGATGGGGACTGTTCGTGTTTATATGGACGTGTGCCATCGTGGGCACAGTGATGAGTTTCAGAAGGCTGAAAGACCACAGTAATCTGGAAACGATATGCTTCGTGGGTATGGGATTGAGTATCCTCGTGGCTTTCAAACCACTGATAAACAATGTGAGCGAGGCTGCGGTGATATGGATTATCGCCGAGGGAGTGAGCTACATCACGGGTGCCGTGTTCTACAGTCTGAACAAGCGCAAATACATGCACAGCGTATTCCATTTCTTCGTCCTCGCCGGCAGTGTGTGCCATATCATCGCCGTTTGGGATGTATTGATGCAATACCTTTAACCCAAATCGGCCATTAGGGCTTGCTTGGATTTTGCTTTTTTAGAAGAGTGGATTTTGTTTGGCTTTTAATGAGTAATAGCGAGCTATTGCGAATTAAAAACAGACAAAAGACGCCTTATAAAAAACAAAAGACTGCAAGCAGTCATTAAATAATTCTATAAACGGCCTAATGACCGATTCGGGTTTAAGACTTGGCACAAAAGACAAGACCCCAAGCGGTCATTAGGGCTTAATCTGTTGATGACAGATTTGGGATAAACAATGATGCGGATTGCCTTCCTGCCAACAGGATAAGCAATCCGCATTATTTATAGTTCCAAGATTGTATTATCTATCTTATTTATTTGTTCAGTCTCCAGGTCACACCGTCCTTGGTGTCGTTCACCTCGAAGCCGGCCTCCTTGAGAGCGTCGCGAATCTGGTCGCTCGTAGCCCAGTCTTTGGCAGCCTTTGCCTTGGCACGAAGGTCGAGCACCATATCCATGACCTTGCCGAAAGCCTCCTCACGGACATCGCTGCTGTCGGCACGCTCGTCTTTGAGTCCGAGGATGTCGAAGGCGAAAGTGTGCATGGTGTCGGTCAGTTCGTCGAGACACTCGCTGCATATTGTTGCCTTATGGTCGATGAGCTTGTTGATCACGGTGCATGCCTCGAAGAGATAACTGATCACCTGTGGTGTGGCGAAATCGTCGTTCATGGCGTCGTAGCACTTCTGGCGCAGCTCCTTCACCACCTTCTCTGTCTCCGGGTCGCACTTGTCGCTCACGTTCACATGACCGAGGTCACTGATGCCGTTGAGCAGCTTCTCCAGTCCCTTCTCGCTTGCCTTCAGTGCTTCATTAGAGAAGTCAACTGTTCCGCGATAGTGTGCCGAAAGCATGAAGAAGCGGATAGTCATCGGCGAGTATGCCTGGTCGAGCAGACGGTGCTTGCCGGTGAAGAACTGCTCCAGGGTGATGAAGTTTCCGAGGCTCTTGCCCATCTTCTGTCCGTTGATGGTGAGCATGTTGTTGTGCATCCAGTATTTCACCATCTGGTCGCCCTGGCTTGCCACAGCCTGGGCTATCTCACACTCGTGGTGTGGGAACACGAGGTCCATTCCTCCGCCGTGGATGTCGAAGTGGTCGCCGAGGTATTTGCGGCCCATCGCCGTACACTCGCAGTGCCATCCCGGGAATCCGTCGCTCCAAGGACTTGGCCAACGCATGATATGCTCCGGCGACGCTTTCTTCCAGAGGGCGAAGTCTGCCTGGTTGCGCTTCTCCCCCACTCCGTCGAGCTGTCGGCTCTCGTTTATCACGTCGTCGAGGTTGCGGTGTGAGAGTATGCCATACTGGTATTTCTTGTTGTATTTCTCGATGTCGAAGTATACGCTGCCGTTGCTCTCGTAGGCGAATCCGTTGTCGATGATCTGCTTCACGAGTTCCTCCTGCTCTATGATGTGGCCCGAGGCGTGTGGCTCGATGCTGGGCGGCAGCACGTTGAGCGCCTTCATGGCGTCGTGGTAGCGGTTGGTGTAATATTGTGCTATCTCCATCGGTTCGAGCTGTTCGAGGCGTGCCTTCTTCTCTATCTTGTCGTCGCCCTCGTCGGCATCATGCTCCAGATGGCCCACATCGGTGATGTTTCTTACGTAGCGCACCTTGTAGCCGAGATGCTTGAGATAGCGGAATACGAGGTCGAATGTTATAGCAGGACGAGCGTGTCCCAGATGTGGATCTCCATAAACAGTAGGTCCACAGACATACATTCCCACGTTGGGGGCATGCAATGGTTCGAACGGCACTTTCCTTCTTGTCAGAGTATTATAAATCAAAAGTCTCTGTTCCATATCATTGTGTATTTGTTGTTATAATCTTTTTTCCTTGTCTCTTGTACTGTAGCCAGACCTTCCGTCAGAAAACGAATTGACGAGTTGGCGAGTAAACAAGGATATTCTTTTATCCTCTCAAGGAACATCACCGGCCGCTGCATTGCAGAATCCGGTTCAGGGTCCTTGTTTACTTGCCAACCCGTTTACTGAGAGAGAGTTCCCAGCTATTATGTCAATCCGCGGGATATGGGCAAAGCCTTGAGGCTGCCCTCGTTCCCGAGGGTATATCTCTATTATTTTATATTGTCAAAGCCTTCGCCGAAGATACCCTGGCAGTTGGTCTGCGACACAAGTGCATTGGAGTCAATCTTCTTGATATAGTTGTATATATCCTGCGACTCATGACGGCGAGCCATCACCACGAGGAGGTTCACCTCATTCTTTGAATACCATCCCTTGCCCTCAACCACGGTAACACCGCGGCGCACGTTGTTGTTGATAACATCGGCAATCTCCTGGTATTTTCTTGATATGATGATAAACTGCACGGTCTGTCTTGCTCCGTTCACCACATAGTCGCACATATAGCTGGCAATCAGCGTGAAAGCCACACCATATACGATTGTCTCGGTGCTGTGGAAGAGCAGGTAGCTGGAAGAAATGATGGTGATATCCACAAACTGCATCGCTCTTCCGAAGCTCATGCGGAAATATTTGTTGAGCATGGCGATAACGATGTCGGTACCACCGGTAGAACCGTTGTGTGAATAGATAAGACCGAGTCCGCCACCACCGAGCACCGCTCCGATAAGAAGGTGCATGAATCTGTCTTCGCCGGCTGTGATTACAGGATGCGCAGCGAAGAATGGCTGGAAAACAGCCACTACGATAGACAATATCGTAACTCCCAACACGGTACGCACGATGAATTGTCTTGACAATGTCTTGATGGCGATGCCAAGCAAGAGAAAGTTGAGGAGCCAGATTGAATATGCTGGTGGGAAATGCCATGCATAGTAAAGAAGTGCCGAGCAACCCGACACGCCTCCCATCACAAATTTCTCAGGCAAGATGAATGCTGTGTAACCAAAGGCGTACATAATCACGCCAAGGGTCAAGAACATGAAGTCCTTAATCTGTTCACGGTCAATTCGCAGTTTAGCTGCTGATGCTTTAATGCTCATCGTTAGAAAGAATTTTATTTTGTTTAAATGTGTGTAACATGGCATAAGCCGAAGGGTATCGGCAATTTCCAGTGCAAAGATATAGAGAAAAGAGATAGCGTCCAAATTAAAACAAGAAAAAAGGATGGTAGATTTTCTTCTCTGCCATCCTTTATGATTTATATAGTGTCACCGATTATATAGAGGCCACGACAGCCGCTTTCCGGGCATATAGGGAATGCTGCGCAGCATCATGCCACAATAGCTCTATACCAGAGAGAGGCGGCGCTGCCGGCGCAGCTCCTTGAGACGCTGCTGGCGATGGAAACCGCGGAGCACTCCCATACCCACCTTGGGCCAGTCAGGGATATGTTTCACATGGCGGCGCACCATTGGGATGTCCCACAAGAGCATCAATATGGCAAAGAACAGGGCGGCGATGAGCGTCCAGCCGAACAGTATCTTGATGCTCTGCGCCATGAATCCCTGGGTGATGCTCTCCATCATAGCCGGGAAGTCGGCATGACGTGCCGACATCCTCACGCTGTCGATATAGCCGGAGCAGCGTGCAAAGCCGTCACCAACATAGTATTTCATCCCTCGGGCATGGAGCGAATCTCCCACGAGTCCTCCCACGAACATATGGAGGACATTGAACACGGCGAGCGCCTGGAAGAAATGCTCGAACGACATTATTTCATGCAGACACCACATGAAGGCTATACACAACACGGCATAGCTGAACCCGCGCCACACCAGTGGCAGGCGGAGCTGTTCGCCCATGAAATTCTCCGACGCCACGAGAGCCACCTTTGGCATCATCTCGCTCTTGGCGAGCTTCAGCTGCTGGTCTGATGCCTGCATCTCGAGCGCCGACTGGCGTATGACGGGCGACTGCATGGCTGCGGTGTTCTGCAGGTCTGCCTCCTTGATGCCGGCATCGCCAATTCTGTCGAGGTCCACCTCCGGCTCCACCATCACGCCTTCGAGACCGAGGGTATTGCAGAGCTGATGGTTCAGGATCCTCTTCTGGTCTTCGAGTTTCCTCTTGCCGAGTTTCAGCTGCTCCATCTGCAGTTCGTAGCGCGTCACGTCGTTCTTCAGCGCCATGCCCTGCTGCTGTTTAGTATTTATGTCGGCAATGAGTTTCTCGGTGAGCGCAATGTTGCTCTGATACACCTTCATGCCGTTGTCGAGTTTATAGAGGTCGAGATACTGCCCCAGGGCGAGGAAACGCTGCTGGTTGCGTGTCTGCGCCACGGCATTCTCACTCATGCTCTTCTGGAGTTCGGCGAGTCGGATGCCGGCATCGATGGCTCCTCCGGCATACACCACCTGCTGTGCCTCAAGAGCGAAGGAGTTTCCGAAATGTGGCTGCGAGAATCCTTTTACATTCCCGAAATCACGGTCGGTCATCACCACGTTTCCGTTGTAGCTCAGCTGTAGTGAAGCACCCACATCGGGCAGCCTCTTGCTTTTTGCCTCTTCAATTCCCCGTGCTGAAACATCCACTCCGCTTTTCTGCATTCTCAGCGTCTTGCTGCCACTCTCCACCAGAGTGAACAGCTCTCCGATGGTCATCCTGCGCTGCGGTGTCTGGGCCATGCCATGCGTTGCCATCATCATTGCGACGACGGCACAGCAAATCATTCTTCTTTTCATTAACTGATAATAATATTTCTGTGTGTATTGTAATTGCCAACTGAAATCGGGTGCAAAGTTACGGAGTTTCTTTATCTTCTTGATTTCAAAAATATCCAACGATATGGGATTTTTCAGAACAGATATGGTGATATCTTACATATATTTGCGACCTTTGCGGCATAAATCAGAACTACAGACACAAAAAGGTCTGGCTACGGGGACTACCTTGCAGCGACAGAGACCCGCATTGCGTACAACATACAACAAACAAGGAATGGAAAAAGACAAGGACAAAAGAACAACCGACATAATCCCTGACGGAATCACTAACGGCGGCATTGCGGCAAGCATAAAAGGAGGCAGCCCGACAGGGAACACCTCGGTCTCGCTCGGCACAAGAAGTCTGGAGAGATGGCTGTCGGAGGCGAAGGTGATGTATAGCGGAATGATAATGATATGCCGCACGGGCAGCGCCTCGATACGCGTGAACTTCTCAATGTGGAAGCTCAGCGCCGGATCGGTGTTAACGCTCTTTCCCAACGACATGGTGACACTGACGGAGAGGAGCGAGGACTTCAGTGTGGAGGTATTGGAATACAATGCGACACTGCTACGCGAGGCGAGCCTGCAGATGGAGCAGACTGTCTATTCCCAGTTGCGGGCGGACCGTTGCCGCACGGAATCACCTATAGTGACCAACATCATAAACGACATGTTCTCACTGCTTAAGATTTATTTCGACCAGCCTGAATGTATGTGTCTCGACCAACTCGTGCTTCTCCAGCTGAAGGCTTTCTTCGTAGGGTTCTACGACTATATCTACCGTTTTCCGCAGAAGCGCAAACCCGAAGAGGGCAGTCCGAGGGTAAGGGAACTTTTCAATCTCTTCATGATGTATCTCGAGACTCATTTCAAGGATTCGCGCGATGTGACATACTATGCCTCACTGCTGAACATCACTCCAAAATATCTCAACATTATAGCGCAGCGGATAACGGGCAACACTGTGAAGGCGCTGATAAACGAATATGTTGTGATGCAACTGAAGCTATCGCTCTGCTCCGGCAACACGTCGATGAAGATGTTGGCTGGTGAATACAATTTCAGCGATCTCTCGTTCTTCTGCCGCTATTTCAAACAACACACGGGAATGACTCCCATGCAGTTTGTCAAGAGCGAAGCGCCCAAAAGGACTTGACGCCAATACTCCCCAACGGTCATCTACCCCGTTTAGCCATAATGAACGTTTAGCCATAATGAACATCAGGGATTAGTCATAATTACCGTTAGAAGTTCAATCATGACGCCTGTTTGTGGTTCAGTTCTAATGGCCGTTTGGCTATTAGGCTGATTGGGGATGGAATCGAGTAGGAGGAAAACGAAGCAGT
>NZ_FR892627.1:0-20021 GCF_000436015.1 Prevotella sp. CAG:592
AGGATGGGTTTGAGGCTAGGTGGGGGCTGAAGTCTATGTGCGGAGCCATAATTATTATTCCTTTCCATGGTTCAGAATTATGAATAGAGAACAGTTTCTTTGCGCAGCCAGTTTTATCTTGGTATATCGCTTGTATGCTCTTGCGTGTTCTTGAAATTGCCGAATCACATCCATTGGAAAGCACATCAAAACATCAAGAAACGGGCAAGCACCTTGCCCAAGTGGGGCAAGCACCTTGCCCCAAGTGAGAAAGCACAGTGCCCCAAGTGGGCAAGCACAGTGCCCAAAACTGTGCCCAAAGTTTCTATAGAAGGAAACGTCAGTAAAGGAATATAACTATCAGCAATTGTTTCGATGAATATATACTATTTTCAGCAATAATGGTAATTGCACTTATGGAAATAATGTATAACTTTGCAGCGGATAACAACAAAGATACAACAAAACGGAATCAAACAAATAAAAAAACATACGACATCATGCAAATCATAAAAGACAAACAATTCGGAGGCGAACGCCCACTGTTCGCTTCTCACGACCTGCATATCGACAACGTGCTCATCACTGAGGGCGAGTCGGCAATAAAGGAATGCAGCAACATAAAGGCAACGAACTGCCGTTTCGAGGGTAACTATCCTTTCTGGCATGTCCATGGGTTTGAAATAGAAAACTGCTACTTCGCTGTCGGCGGACGTTCAGCCCTGTGGTATTGCGACCATCTGAAGATGCGCGACACGGTTATCGATGCGCCTAAGATGTTTCGCGAGATGAGCCATCTCAAACTGAAGAACGTAACGATGAACGATGCAGACGAGGTGTTCTGGCGTTGCGACAACATACGCATAGAGAACCTGAAGATGCACGGCGGCACCTATCCATTCATGTTCAGCCATGACGTTTATGTTGATGGATTGGAGAGCGACAGCAAATACGTGTTCCAGTATGCAAGAAACATCGAGGTGCATAATGCGAAGATTACAACGAAGGATGCTTTCTGGGAGGTGGATAACGTTACCGTGTACGACTCCGAGCTGAACGGCGAATACCTGGGATGGCACTCAAGGAACCTGCGGCTCGTGAACTGCCACATCACCGGCGAGCAGCCCCTCTGCTATGCCCACGACCTCATTCTCGAGAACTGCACCTTCGGCGAAGACTGCGACCGCGCATTTGAATACTCCACACTGAATGCCGACATCAAGGGCAGCATCGCGAACATCAAGAACCCTATGTCGGGACGCATCGTTGCCAACAAAATCGGTTCCATTACCATCGACGAGAACATCAAGCAGCCTGCCGACTGCGTGATTGAGGAAAGAAAATGACGAATATGAAATATGATTTCGACAAGATAACGCCGCGACGCGGCACAAACTCATATAAATGGGACAGCACCGACGACAAGGAGGTGCTGCCGATGTGGGTTGCCGACATGGATTTCCCTACCGCCCCCTGCATCATCAACGCCCTGGAGAAACGCGTGGAGCACGGTATATTCGGCTACACCCGTGTGCCGGAGGAATACTACGATGCGGTAATCTCATGGTTCAGCCGGCGCCACCATTGGAAGCCGAGGCGCGAATGGTTCATATATACGTCGGGAGTAGTTCCGGCATTGTCTGCCGTGATAAAGGCGTTGACCAATGTGGGTGATAAAGTGCTGACCCTTACTCCGGTATACAACTGCTTCTTCTCCTCTATCAGGAATAACGGATGCGAACTGGACAGCTGCGCATTGAGGTATGAGGACAACACTTACTCCATCGACTATGAAGACCTGGAGCGTCGTGCCGCCGACCCGAAGACCACCCTTATGCTGCTCTGCAATCCGCACAACCCCTCGGGACGAGTGTGGACAAGGGAGGAGCTGCGACGCATAGGCGACATCTGCATCAAGAACAATGTTGTAGTGGTGGCCGACGAAATCCACTGCGAACTGGTACACCCTGGATTCACCTACACACCGTTTGCCTCCGTGTCGGAAGAGTTCCAGAAGCATTCCGTCACCTGCGTTGCGCCGAGCAAGGCGTTCAACATCGCCGGACTGCAGATTGCCAACATCATCGTGGAGAACGACAAGTGGCGACAGCGCATCGACAAGGCGATAAACATCAACGAGGTATGCGACGTGAATCCGTTTGGCGTGATTGCCACCATCGCCGCATACAACGAGGGAGAGGTATGGCTCAATCAGCTGCTCCAGTATATCCACGGCAACTATCTCTTCTTCAAGGACTACTGTGAGGAGCATCTGCCCCAGTTGCCTGTGGCACCACTCGAAGGCACCTATCTCGCATGGATGGACTGCCGGAGCCTCGGCATCCCGTCGGAAGAACTCGAAGAGGAACTCATGAAGGAAGCCAAACTATGGCTCAATGCCGGCAGCATGTACGGTAAGGAAGGCGAAGGCTTCATGCGTTGGAACCTCGCCTGTCCGCGACAGCTCGTAAAAGAAGGGCTGGAGAGATTCTCTCAGTTTGTTGATAAACGCTGATGTCACAACTTTCCTGCAACCGATAGTAAGATAAAAACCAAAGGGTCCATACTAAATCAACTGCTCTTGACTTCGTATGGACCCTTTTTTGCTGCATAAAGCCTGCCATTTAGAGTATATGGCTTTTGCTTTATTGCTTAGATTTCGAAATGTTCCTTTATGTCGGGCATCGCACCGTTCTGGGTGCACACATAGGCGCTCACTTCAACGGCGAGCTTATGTGCTTCCCTTACAGTCTTTCCGCTGAGGATTGCTGCACAGAACGAACCGGTGAACGAGTCGCCGGCACCTACAGTGTCTGCCACTTCCACCCTGGGCGTTTCCTGATATGACACACAGCCCGGAGTGAACACATAGCTGCCGTTCACGCCACACGTGAGCACCAGCATGTCGAGGTTGTACTTGCCGAGTATGAGCCAGCATTTGTTCTCTATGTCCAGACCCGGATAGCCGAACATCCTGCCTATCTGTATCAGTTCCTCGTCGTTAATCTTCAGTATGTTGCAGCGTTTCATAGATTCGCAGATCACATCCTTGGTATAGAAGTTCTGTCGCAGGTTGATGTCGAAAATCTTAAGGCAGTCTTTCGGTGTATTGTCGAGGAACTTGTAGATGGTCTCGCGGCTCACCACATTGCGCTGTGCCAGCGAGCCCCAGCATACGGCAAGCGCGTTTTCAGCCACAGCCTTCACCTCGTCGGTGAAAGGAATGTTGTCCCAAGCCACATTCTCCTTGATGTCGTATGTCGGAATACCTTCATCATCAAGCTCCACCTGTACGGTACCTGTTGGATAAGGCACGCGTGGCATTACATAGTTGAGTCCTTTTCCTTCCAACTGCTCTATAGTCTCTTCTGCAAGTTTGTCCTCGCCGAGGGCACTCACAGCAATGGAGTTGAGGCCAAACTGTCCGGCATGATAAGCGAAGTTTGCCGGTGCGCCACCAAGTTTCTTTCCATCAGGCAAGACGTCCCAAAGAGCCTCGCCAAGTCCTACTACATATTTATCTTTCATAGTCGTATATCTGAGTTTATTTATATCGTGTATCTGAATTCCCTATTATTATAACGGTTTCTCGTACAAGTTATTGTTTCACCTTATTTATATATGTGAACAGATAAACCACTCCGGCTGCCATTACAGCCACAGCACCAACCTGTCCGATGGCGTCGCTGGCGAATCCCATCAGGAGAGGGAACACCGTACCTCCGAAGAGACCCATAACCATCAGTCCGCTCACCTCGTTCTTATGCTCAGGCACCGAGATGAGAGCCTGCGAGAAGACGATGGAGAAGATGTTGGAGTTGCCGTATCCCACAAGAGCTATTGCTGCATAAAGAATGACTTTGCTTGTTCCTACGAACATTCCAGCCATACTCAGCGCCATCATCACCACGCTGATGATGAAGAATGTGCGCGCCTTCATCACACGGAGGAAGAATGAACCCGTCAGACATCCCAAGGTTCGGAAGATGAAATAGAGGGATGTGGCGAAGGCTGCCTCGTTGAGAGACCATCCGAGACGCTCGATGAGAATCTTCGGAGCTGTGGTGTTGGTGCCTACGTCGATGCCCACATGACACATGATGCCGATGAAGGAAAGCAGCACGATAGGTCTGCCGAGCAACCGCACACTGTCCATTATGCCGGTAGCCTTACCCTCGTTGTGCTCTTCCGGAATGGATGTGACGCAAAGGGCAGCGGCAGCCACCATACCTATTATCATATATATGGGGAAGAGTATCCTCCATCCGAAGCCGAAGCTCGGTATTGTAGCAATGGCTCCCCACATGGCTATGTATGGAGCAAGGAATGAGGCTATCGCCTTAACGAACTGTCCGAAGGTGAGCGTTGAGGCGAGGTTGCCCTTTATAACGACAGACACCAGTGGGTTGAGCGACGTCTGCATCAGAGTGTTGCCTATGCCGAGCAGGGAGAACGACACGAGCATCAGTGTGAAGTTCTCGCCGAAGAGCGGCAGAAGGAGCGACACTGTGGTCACGGCGAGCGAGAGCAACACGGTGTTCTTCTTGCCGATCTTGCTCATAAGCATGCCCGTGGGCACACTGAACAGGAGGAACCAGAAGAAGACGAGCGACGGGAACATGTTTGCCGTAGTGTCATTCAGGTTGAGGTCTTCTTTCACGTAGTTGGAGGCGATTCCTACCATATCTACGAATCCCATGGCGAAGAAACAGAGCATCACCGGGATGAGGGTAAGTTTAGCAGATTTACTCATTTTATTCTGTTTTATATAAGTTCATTATTTCAGTTTATATACTGCATATTTCTTTGTCTTGCCCTTTATCGTTACCTTGTCGTAAGGTTTTGTTGGGAACACAAGGTTTGTCATAGCCATCTTTCCGTCGTTGTCGAACACCTCAATACTGCTCTTGTCGATGAATATGCGCAGCTTGTTCATCTTGCCATATACAGGGGCTGTAGTTATGGCAGCAAAGTCGCTGCTGAAATCGGTCTTTCCGCTTAGTGTGCGGTCCATCGAGAATGTTTCGTCCTTTGCCTTATATGTCATGACCACCTTCTCGCCCTTGCTGTTGCTCAGCGTAATCGTGGCATCACCCTTCAGATTGACCACCATTTCGCAAGCTTCGCTCAAAGACTTTGATGGTTTTTTACTTCGTGCAGCAGTAATCTCTTCTGATGGAGTAACGCTGCAATAAGTGTTGCCTTTATATTCGAAGAGTCCCAAGTCGCGAGGAATGGAGTTGGCAGAACGATACTGCAACGTAGGCACCTGATTGGCATACTGCCAGTTGCTCATCCATGCCAAAGCCACGTGTCTGCCGTTGGGAGCATTGTCGAAAGTAACGGTGGCATAGTGGTCTTTACCATAGTCCATCCATTTTGTCACTTCCGGTTTCGATTCGCAAGTAAATTTATGTCCGTCGAAGTCACCAACAAAATATTGTGTTGCCGAACCTCCGGAAGGACCTCCAGGATTTATGTTGCACACAAGCATCCATTTCTCTTTGTCTGTGCCACGTACTTTCATCTTCATCAAATCCGGGCATTCCCATACACCGCCATGACTGCCGTATTCGGCTCCGAACGAGCTTTCAAACTTCCAGTCTTTCAGATTGTCAGACGAGTAGATGTTCATCTGCTGACCGGCAGCGAGAATCATGTTCCATTTCTTGATATCCTCGTTCCAGAACATGTGAGGATCGCGGAAGTCGGGCACGTTGCTCGTTATTATCGGATTGCCATCATATTTTGTGAAAGTCTTTCCGTTGTCGGTGCTGTAAGCCATGCTCTGCGTCTGATTCTCACCGGCTGATGTGTAGAGAGCCACGATGGCGTTTTCTCCAAATCCGGCAGTGTTGTTCTTGTCTACCACTGACGAGCCGCTGAATATTGAGCCCCAAGCATCGGGCTGTACCGGGTCGCCTTGGAACGTCCAATGGATGAGGTCGGTTGATGTGGAGTGGCCCCATGTCATGTTCTCCCACTGCGAACCATAAGGGTTATGCTGGAAGTAGAGATGCCATACACCGTCCTTGAAGAACATTCCGTTCGGGTCGTTCATCCATCCGTAAGCTGGGGTGTGATGGTAGAGCGGACGATATTGTTCGCGGTTTTTCGTGTCAAAGCTCTCTGCATTCTTGATATTCTTCCAGCAAGTGAAAGTGGAAATACCACCATCGTTGCGGTAGTTGCCGTTCACGTGAATATCAAGAGCTAACGTCTTTTCCTCATTGAATTCATCCAGATAAAGCGGAACATAATAATCCACCTTGTTCATTGCCAGTCGTACATTGAGCGACTTCATCTGTTTGTTGCCGGCGATAACCTTTATGTTGCTCATTTCAGCACTCTCCTGTACTGGCAGCAACAGGCATTTGTCCTTCTGCTGTATACGGTACAGACAATGGTTGCTGCTCAGAAACTGTGTTTCCTGTGCGCATGCTGTGCCTATTGATGCCAGAGCAATCAGAACTGATAATATATTTCTTTTCATATCTCTGTATTCTTAAATTTAAATGTTATCCTGAATCAATCCAATCACCTTTTCTGACTAAAGTTTACCTATTAATTTCTTTTGACTAGCCTATACTTATATTATAAGAAAACCAATATTCTTATTTTGCATCGTCGTATCCTTTGTTCTGCTTATACAAGCCTGGTATATAATATAACTGGTTGTATGGCACTGGATAGAATTCATTCTTGCCGGCTGTGAAGTGGGCATCCCTCAGATATTCGGCGTAAGTCTGATTTACTGTATTACCATCCTTGTCGGTAAATGTGTAAACATCCTTCTGCTCTGTCTTGAAGTAATTATTCAGCGTAGTTGAAGCTATTCCCCAACGGCGCAAGTCGAAGAATCTTCCGTTTTCCATTGCCAACTCAAGACGACGCTCCCAGCGCAGGCATTTCCGTGCAGTTTCCTTATCCTGGAAATAAGACTCTGGATAGAGAGCAATGTCACACTGGTCTTTGGCATATTCAATGTGTTTGTCTATAGAATTCTTTGCTCTCTGTCTGATATCGTTAATTATGGCGCGTGCTTCTCCAAGACGGTCAAGTTCTATAAGAGCTTCGGCTCTCATAAGCATTACATCGGTGTATCTCAATACGTAGTCGTTCATTGCGAAAGCCTGCCATGAGCCGTTATATGTTTCACCTTTAGAGCGTTGTGGCACTTCTTTCATTGAAGTGTAATAACCGTAGACGTCAGGAGTGCGGGCATTGTCTGTCGTCAGAGTGTATTCCTTTTCGTATTTATATGGGAAGGTAGGCATACCGATGGTGTGGAACAAACGCGGATCCCATTTCTGGGCAGTGACCTTGCCGTTTACCGGGTAGTCGATACTATTGTTGTAGTCATCAAACTCTGGCAGTCCGTTGCGTGTCTTGAAGGCATTCACCAAGTCCTGTGATGGTTTGTGAACATCCCATCCGCAAGACCAGATACCCCAACAGCCGTTCAACATGTTCGACCAGTTGGCACGACCATATTTTGTATGGTCTCCGCTATAATCAGAGGTTTGCACGGCGAATACAGACTCTTTACTGTTCTTGTATTCAGGCAAGAAAATGTCGCCGTAGTCTTCCAGATATCCATAATTGGAATTCTTTACCTCATCAGTATAGTCAACAACCTTCTGCATGTATTGCTTGTTGATATGGTCAACGCCATCGGTTGCCTCATATCCGTCGCCCCAAGCCAATGTGAGATAACATTTTGCCAAATATCCGGCAGCAGCAATCTTGTTGGCACGTCCGCCATCAGCCTGCTTAGCTGGTAGAACATCATGGGCAAACTGGAAATCGTCGATAATCTTCTGGAACAGTTCCTCGTATGTGAATTGTGTGTTAGAAGTCTTCTCCGTAGCATTGTCGGCATATACCTTTTCGTCAATCCATGGAATCTGGCGGAACATGGTAATCAGCTTGAAATAGAAATGTGCGCGGAGGAATCTAACCTCAGCTTCGCGCTGTTTTGTTGTTTCAGCTCCAAGGGCCTTTTCGCCGTTCTGTTCAAGGGAGACCAACGCACGGTTGCAACGAGATACGGCACAGTAAAGGCGATACCAAAGTTCATCGAGTTCCCCTTTTGTAGAAGTCAGAGTCTTCCATATTTCCACATCGTGGTAACCAGTGTCACCAGTTCCCCAACCACCTTTCAGACAGTCGTCTGATGCCAGGTCGCCATAAGGCCAGAGATTGAACGGATAGCTGTACCAGCAGTCACCAAGCATGGCGTATGCGCTGTTCACCATCTTTTCCGGCTCATTGAAGGCCTTGTCTTCGTCTATCACAGCTGTCGGATTATAGTCCAGAAAGTCATCACAACTTGCGAATGTTCCTGCAAGTGCTACTGCAAGCACTATTGTATATATCTTTTTCATAATGAAAATTCGTTTAATCGTTATACCTTTTATGTCTTAATGATAATTCTGCAATTTGTATTAGAAACCAACTTGAAGTCCAAACGACAATGATGTTGACAAAGGATAATTCCAGTCAGGATTCTCAGGGTCGGAGCATGTCAGGCTCTTGCTCTTTATAGTAAGCAGATTCTGTCCGGAAACATAAATGCGTGCACTTGACATCTTGACTTTTGACAAAACACTCTTAGGTATATTGTATCCAATCTGCAGAGTGCGGAGCTTCAGGTAAGAACCATTCTCCACGAAGTATGAAGAAGCCCTGCCCTCATCTGCAGTATTCATTGTGCTCAAGCGAGGAATCGACGAACTTGTATTGTTTGTGTTCCATGCGTTCAGCAGACGTGTTCCCTTGTTTGAGCCAGGGTCGTTAACAGCCCAGAAATCGGTCTGGAACTTCTGGTTGTTGTAGACGTCCTGATCGTAAACACCCTGCCAGAACATGCTGAAATCAAATCCCTTGTAGTTGAGAGCAATGTTCAGTCCGTAAGAGAATGCTGGCACTGGATCGTAAATCCAAGTCTGGTCGTCGGCATTAATGCTGCCACTGTGATCCAAATCCTTGTATTTCAGTCCACCGACACGTGCGTTTGGCTGTCCCGACTTGTCAACTTCCTCTTGAGTCTGGAATATTCCGTCAGCTACATATCCAACGATAGAACCGTATGACTTGCCGCTCTGTACGAGATTTTCTTTTGTAGTATGAGTATAAGCACCCGTTGTAGATGAAGGCAGATAAGTTACTTTATTGCGGAAGAAATCCAAATTGCCGTTGACGTCGATTCCGAGTCCGTTAGCAAGTGTTGTGCGATAGCCCAAGCTGAACTCCATACCACAGTTGCGGAGCGACGGGCCGTTTTTCCAAGTGTTGCCACCCTCGCCCGTTGCACCGAGGTATGCAGGATTAATCAGCATGTCCTTCACATTCTTGATATAAGCATCGACAGTTCCGTAGAAACTGTTGTTGAACATCGTGAAGTCAACACCGACATTGTATTGTGTTGCCGATTCCCACTTCAAATTAGGGTTTGCAAGTTGTGTGGCGCGGTAACCTGAAGGGAAAGTGCCGGAACCCTGCAAGAACAGGTCGTAGGCTGTAGATGTAACGCGGTCCAATCCGTAGTCAGCGACATAAAGTCCAAACTGTGCGTTGTTGTCGATTGCCTGATTACCAGTCTGTCCCCATGACAGACGCAGCTTTGCATCGTCAAGCCATTCCTTTTTCAACAGATTAGAGAAGCGGAAGCCGAGAGATGCAGCAGGGAATGTACCCCAGCGGTGAGCCTTGCCGAAGCGTGAAGAACCGTCGTAGCGGATAGTAAAAGATGCAAGGAGAAGATCATCCCAGTTGTAGTTCACTTTTCCGAAGAATGATGCCAGACGATAGCCAAACTTAGCACCGCTATTGGTCATAGTTCCAGTTGCAGCATTTGGCCACATATAGTTTTTGTCTTCCAGGGCATATCCTTCAGAGTAGGCAGAGAAATCAATAACAGACTGTTTAGACATTTCGCTACCGACGAGGATGTCAAAATTGTGCTTGCCTATTTTATTTACATACTGCGCAGTGTTAGACCAAGTCCAGTTGGTCTCGTTATTGTTGCTCAATGTTGTTTTGGCAATATCATTCCTTACGATGTCAGAATGGAAAGTGTTTATCATCGCATTGATGAATGATGTCTTGAAGTCCAAACCGAAGTTTGAGCGGAGTGTCAATCCTTTGATAGGCTTCAGTTCTACAAATGCATTGCCGAATATGCGCCAGTAGTCGAGATTATTGTTACGGTTGTCGTATTGCTCGCGGCAAGGGTTCTGGCGGTCGGACATGCTGCCAACAGGACCTGCGAAAACCTTACTGTTCTCCTCGTATACAGGAACGATAGAAGGCATCTTCAACGCATTCTCCATAGGGTGGCAGTCTACTTGCGATGTGTAAGTAAGAGTGAGATTCTCGCCAACAGTAAGCATCTTGTTCAGATTCCATGAAGTATTCAGTCTTGCTGAGATATTCTGGAAATCGGTATATTTCAATACGCCCTCATTATTCTTGTATCCTAAAGAGAACATTGCGCTGTGCTTGTCGTTGGCATGCGATACCGATAAATCGTAATTCTGCATGAATCCGGTACGTGAGATAGCATCCAGCCAGTCGGTGTCAGAGAATCGCATTGTCTTCTTTGAGTTTATATATCCGTCGTACCTTCCGTTTATCGTATAGTTCTGATATTGGTTTGTTGCCGGATTCCAAACTGTGATAGGAATACCGTTCTGTGCATTCAAATCAATGCCATAGTTTGCTGCATAGACAACAGGGTCGAGACCGTCGTTGAGAGCTGCCTGTGCCATGGCTGTAACATATTCGCCAGAATTGAGGAGTTTCATTTTCGACTGACTTGAATAGAATTGTGCGGTAAGGTTTGCTGAGAAGTCCACAGCCACCTTGTTACCCTTCTTTCCCTTCTTCGTCGTTATGATGATAACACCGTTTGAAGCTCTTGAACCATAGATAGAAGCCGAGGCTGCATCTTTCAACACCTGCATACTCTCGATATCATTAGTGTTGAGAGTGTTCAATGCCATGTTTGTAGGTACACCATCTATAATATAAAGAGGATCTTGTGAAGAGTTGAAAGAACCAATACCACGGATACGTACCTTACCGCTACCAATAGGAGAACCGTCGGTTGTAACGGTCATACCGGCAACTCGTCCTTGCAAGGCACGCATCGGGTCTGTGTCAGAAGATGATTTCAGATTCTTTGTAGAAACGACAGATACAGAACCCGTCAAGTCGGCTTTCTTTTGGGTTGTATAGCCCGTTACGACAACTTCGTTCAGGTTGTTGGCAAGTTCAGCCAATTTTATTTTCATGTTTGGCTGTACTTTAACTTCCACTGTCTTGTAGCCGACATAAGATATGACAAGAGTTGCTCCCTGGTCAGCATCAAGCATGAAGTTACCGTCAAAGTCTGTTATAGTTCCCGACTTCGTTCCTTTTTCCATTATGGTTGCTCCGATTACTGTTTCACCAGCTTCGTCTGTAACCACACCGCTCACTTTAATTTTCTGTGCGTTGGCAGTAATGCTCATCGCCAGAAGTGAGAAGCTAATCAATACTTTTGATAGATTGCTCATAAGTTTTAATGGTTTTGTTAGTTGTTTGATTTTAGTGCTGCAAAGTTATATAATGTATTGATATCCAACAAGAACGGATGTTGCACAAACAGAAACGAATCGTTCATCGTATCATCTGTTGCATGTTTTGAACGATTTGTTGCAATCCTGCCGAGAAACAGACCACGATAGAGTCTCCGGAGATATAGAATATGTATCGGGTTAAGTGCTGGGACAGACATTTACATTTAGTGTGGATGAGAACAACAAGATAACTTTCGGCGATTACTATGAATGGTTCACTGTAACAGAATTATTGTATTATACTCAATTCCTATAAGGTGGCGGGACGTTGGTATTATTATTCAGACCAACGTTCCGCTTATTCTTTATTTATTACATGTTATTTCCATTATTTTGCTTAATTTTGAAGCGAAATAATAAATATGTAAATAGTTAGAGTATTATATGAGGCAGAGAGAGAACAGAAAGTCCTGCTATATAAAGGTATGGATAACGTTGGGGGTGGCAGTAATGTTGGTTCTTGCATTGTATGGAGCCAGCAGCTATATGCTTGACTATTCGCTCGGCTATCCGAAAGGGGAACGCATGACGGCGGAACACTGGAAGAACAGGACACGGAACGAATGTCCGTGGACTACGGCGTGGATGGATTCCATATACCGGAACCATTGCGTGAAGGACACGTTCCTCATTATGCCCTCCGGCTACAAGGCACACGCCATTTATCTTTATGCACCAAAGGCAACAGACAAAACGGCAGTTGTGGTGCACGGCTATAAGGTGCGTGCCGAGGGAATGCTACACATCGCTTATCTATACAACCACGATTTGGGATATAATGTGCTCTTGCCCGACCTGTATGGACACGGACAGAGCGAGGGTGACCATATACAGATGGGGTGGCAGGACAGATGGGACGTGATAAGATGGGCGGAAGTGGCAAATAATGTGTTCAGAGCGTCAAGGTATTCATCCACAAAGCAAGTCATCCACGGCATCTCTATGGGTGCAGCCACCACGATGGCCGTGGCGGGTGAGAAGACTCCGGATTATGTGGAGTTTTTTGTTGAAGACTGTGGCTATACGAGCGTATGGGATGAGTTTGCAGGACAGCTGAAAGAGGAGTTCGGGCTGCCGTCGTTCCCGCTGATGAATACAACTTCCTGGCTTTGCCAACAGAGATACGGATGGTCGTTTGACGAGGCGCAGCAGATAAAGCAGGTGGAGCGCAGCACCAAACCGATGCTCTTCATCCACGGCGATGCCGACACCTACGTGCCCTACTCCATGCTCCGTCCGCTCTACGAGGCTAAGCGCCACGGCCGCAAAGCCATCTTCATAGCCAAAGGGTCAGCACACGCCATGGCATACCGCGACCACCACAAAGAATACACGGAAAAGGTGAAAGAGTTTGTGGGGGAATGAAATAGCGAATGGTTTGCTTGCCAGAACCATTGGCAATATTAGTGCACCTACCATTCTGTGATACGTAAACTATATTAATAAAAAGTCCATTGGCAGAATTAAATATGCACTAAATTAATTCCGCCAACGGGTTATAATAAGGAATATGAGCATAAATAAGGATTTGACAAGAACTTCCCAAGAGCGAGATTTTACAGAAGTGGTGGATATAATAGTTCAGCATAGGAGTAAGGCGTCACGTGCAGTCAACGAACAATCTCTGCTTTGTGCATGGTATGTTGGAGGTTATGTTTCAATGAAACTGAAAAGCGAGGAATGGGGAAGTAAAGTCGTAGCCCAATTGTCTGAATATATTCGTTCCAACCGCCCTGATATCAAAGGCTTCAGCAAGAGAAACATTTACAACATGGTGATGTTTTATGATGAATATTCATCTGAAGTTTTTGCTGTAGCTATAAGAAAATATATGACGGATAAATTTGTGCAGTCGGAAACTGCACAAATAGGATTTAAGCAAGGAGAGGCTATAACTGTGCAGTCACAAATTGGACAAATGCCCGACATCTTGGCACTGACAACTTTGACAAACCATATTGAGATATTGTGTAGGTGTAAAAGTGTAGAAGAACGGTTATTCTACATTCTTTATGCCCATAAAGAGCATTTGTTTGTACGCGAACTGCAACGCTGTATATCGAACCATACATATTCAGCGTTATTGAGTAACAAAACTAATCTGTCGAAAGGTCTGCTTGAAACTTATCCCAAATCTCCGATAATGTTCAAAGATACATACTTCGTGGATTTCCTCAACTTGCCAAAAAAACATAGCGAATCGAAGCTGAAGCATGACTTGATAGAACACATGAAGCAGTTTATTCTTGAATTGGGTAAGGACTTTATCTTTATGGATCAAGAGTATCGCTTAAATGTCGGTGCTTCTTCGTTTAAGGCTGATTTACTGTTCTTCCATCGTGGGCTTCAAGCTCTCGTTGCTGTGGAATTGAAGAAAACAAAGTTCCACCCACGCGACCTTGGTCAGTTGGAGTTTTACCTGGAGGCTCTTGACCGCGATGTGAAGCGTTCAAACGAGAACCCATCTATTGGCATAATATTATGCCCCGATGCAGACAAGGTGGTTGTTGAATATGCCATGAGTCGCAGCATGAGTCCAACAATGATTGCTGAGTATAAGCGTATCTTGATACCACAGGAGCAAATGCAGCAGCAATTAAGAGAGTTCTGCCAGTTTTTTATGAATGAGGATAAAGCAGAAAAGTAAGGAAAACAATGGTTAATGAGATTGTTGTGAGCCGAGAACAGGGAAATCTGAGTAAACTTGATAACATCTTTAAACCCGAATCGGTCATCAGGTCGTCTTGGATTGAAGCATCATACTACCGACCTGATGAAAATGAATGGACTCAAAACAATATAAAAGGGATTTTTTCGTTTTTAACGTTGAGATGCTGTAACTTTGCACCAGTAAGCAGACGGATGACCCGACGGACAAAGAGCGGCAACCTATTTATCACCAAGGAACTGTCCATAACTGCAAAACAAGGACAGACTCCCCATAAAAGACAAGAATGAGAAAAATCTTTTTATACCTCATACTGAGCATCGTGGCGACCGCCACGGCAACCGCACAGGAGAGCCAGACGGAATACAATTTCCTGAGGCTGCCCGTGAGCGCTCATGCGGCAGCCCTCGGTGGCGACAACGTGAGCATCATAGAAGACGACCCGTCGCTCACGTTCAGCAACCCAGCACTGCTGTCGTCGGTAAGCGACAAGACGCTGAACCTCAACTTCATGACATATATGGAGGGGGCGATAACGGGAAGCGCGGCATTCAACAGGGTGGTAAACGACAAGGCATCATGGGCGGTTCTGGGACAATACATCAACTACGGCAAGATGAAGGAAACGGACCAGAACAACGTCCAGACGGGAGAATTCTCTGCACAGGAGATTGCACTGGCAGGAACCTTCAGCTATATGCTGGCGAAAAACCTCGCCGGAGGTATAACGGCAAGATGGGTGGCATCGTATATCGGCGGATACAGCTCCATGGCGGCTGGCATAGACCTGGGACTGAACTACTACGACCCGGAGTCGGAGTTCTCAGTGTCGGCAGTGGCCAAGAACCTCGGCGGACAGTTCAAGGCATACGACGAGGACTACGGCAAGATGCCGCTCGACCTGCAGATAGGAGCGAGCAAGAGATTTGCAAACATGCCGTTCAGAATCTCGGCAACGCTCGTTGACCTCAACCACTGGGACTACAGCTTCATAAACCACCTCGTGTGTGGAGTGGAACTGATACTCTCCGACCAGTTTTATGTGGCCGGAGGATACAACTTCCGTCGTGCACACGACATGAAGATAGCCGAGGGCACTGGCGAGGACGCCTCAAAGAGCAGCCACGGAGCCGGACTGTCGTTCGGAGCCGGAATGCAGTTGGAGAGATTCAAGCTGCAGGTGGGATATGCCAAATACCACGTGTCGGCAAACTCGCTGCTCGTCAACGTGTCGTATTCTCTGTAATGACAAAACTTAAAACACCATAAAGAAAGAAATGGAAGCAAAGAACAATCGCATCGTTATCGCCATCGACGGATTCTCATCCTGCGGAAAGAGCACGATGGCAAAAGACCTCGCCAAGGATTTGGGATATATATATGTGGACACAGGAGCTATGTATCGCTCGGTGACGCTCTATGCCCTGCGCCACGGCATGTTTGCCACCGACAACACGATAGACACCGAAGCCCTGCAGAAGGCGATGCCGGAGATAAACATATCATTCAGACTGAACACCGGAACCGGCCGCCCCGACACTTTTCTCAACGGAGAATGCGTGGAGAAGGAGATACGCTCGATGGAGGTGTCGAGCCATGTGAGCCCCATAGCCGCCCTGCCTTTCGTACGCCAGGCTCTCGTGAGACAGCAGCAGGAGATGGGCAAGGAGAAGGGCATCGTGATGGACGGCAGAGATATCGGCACTGTGGTATTCCCCGACGCCGAACTGAAAATCTTCGTCACGGCTTCTGCCGAGGTACGCGCACAGCGCCGCTACGACGAACTGAAGCAGAAGGGTATGGCTGCCGACTTCAACGAGATATTGAAGAACGTGGAGGAGCGTGACTATATCGACACACATCGCGAGACTTCGCCTCTGAAACAGGCCGACGATGCCTTGGTGCTCGACAACAGCAATATGACAATCCCCGAACAGAAGGAATGGCTGAAACAGAAGTTTGAGGAAACGATGGAAAAGCTGGAATAAAGATATCCTAAGAAGAAGACAAAAGGTATGGGACTAAGCAAAAGTCTCATACCTTTTATTATATATACTAATATGACACAAGATTGATTCATTGGGCAAGAGTCTTCTATTATTCTTTATTCCAAATCAGTAATCAGACAGATCGGGGGTTATCCTTGTTCGCCATTCAATATCTTCTGCATACACTCCTCCATGAGCCACTTGGGGGTGCTCGTGGCTCCGCAGATTCCTATCGTGGCGGCACCATGGAGCCACTCGTCGCATATCTCTCCCGGTCCCTCAATGAGGTGTGTATTGGGATTGATGCGCAGACATTCGTTGAAGAGCACCCTGCCGTTGCTGCTCTTTCTGCCACACACAAAGAGCACAAGATCATGGCGCGAGGCGAAGCTGCTGACATTAGGCATACGGTTTGCCACCTGTCGGCAGATGGTGTCGAAGCTGCGGAACGTGGCGTCGGGCGAGATGTGGCATTGTATGTAGTCGATGATGCGGTGGAACTCGTCGAGCGACTTGGTGGTCTGCGAATACAGATATATGTCGCGGGAGAAGTCGAGCGTCTTCACATCGTCGAAATGGGCTATCACGCGGGCGCTGCCCTGGGTCTGTCCCACAAGACCGAGCACTTCGGCATGTCCGGGTTTGCCGAATATCACTATCTGCGCTTCGCCATGGGCGTCATACTGACTCTTTATGCGACGCTGCAGCTGTAGCACCACAGGACATGTGGCGTCGATTATCTCTATGCCGTTGCGCTCCGCCATGGCATAGGTCTCCGGTGGTTCGCCGTGGGCTCTGAGCAGCACCTTGACATTGCGCAGGCGCTCCATCTCATCATGGTTGATAGTGACTAGTCCGAGTTTCTTCAGCCGCTCACACTCCATACTGTTGTGCACGATGTCACCCAGACAATAGAGCGTGCCACCGTTGGCAAGTTCCTCTTCCGCCTTGCGAATGGCAGTGGTGACACCGAAGCAGAAACCGCTCCCGCTGTCTATCTCTACCGCAGGCGACGCATTGCCACAGGAATGGGTATGCTGTGTCACCTCTTTTCCGTTGTTTCTATCCATCACAGTTTCTTGAAATAAATGTCGAGAAGGTCGCGGGCAGCTGCGAAGCTGGTCTTCTGTCCGAGCAGCACACTGTTCTCGTATGCCTGCAGCCTCTGCTGGATATCGGGATTGTTGTAGAAGCTGTTGCGCAGTTGCTCGTTTATCGTCTCATACATCCAGTATTTGTTCTGCTCGTTGCGACGATAGTCAAAGTATCCGTTACCTTTCACGAAATCGAAATACTCATATATCATATCCCACACCTCCTTGACGCCTGTTCCATAGAAACCACTGTAGCAAAGCACCTTCGGCACCCATCCGCTGTCTGATGGCGGGAAGAAATGCAGGGCGTTGCGGAAGTTGGTGGCTGCGATGTGACACTTGTCCACGTTGCTGCCGTCGCATTTGTTTATCACTATTCCGTCGGAAATCTCCATTATGCCTCGCTTGATGCCCTGCAGTTCGTCGCCGGTTCCGGCAAGTTGGATGAGTAGGAAGAAGTCTACCATGGAATGACAGGCTGTCTCGCTCTGCCCCACTCCCACGGTCTCCACGAAAATCTTGTCGTAGCCGGCTGCCTCGCATAGGATTATCGACTCACGGGTCTTGCGTGCCACACCGCCGAGGGATCCTGCCGTAGGACTGGGACGGATGAACGACTCCTTCCTTACCGACAGTTTCTCCATACGGGTCTTGTCGCCGAGGATACTTCCCTTGGAGCGCTCCGAACTGGGGTCGATGGCGAGCACGGCGAGCTTGCCGCCGGTGCGGTCGAGGACATGCACTCCAAACTCGTCTATCGACGTGCTTTTTCCTGCTCCCGGCACACCGCTGATACCGATGCGGATGGATTTGCCGCTATATGGCAGACATTTGTCTATCACCTCCTGCGCCTTCTGCTGATGGTCCGGATTGACACTCTCTACGAGAGTCACTGCCTGTGAGAGCACGGTGACGTCGCCCTTCACGATTCCTTCCACCATTTCGGCAACGGAGAGTTCGCGGCGCTGGAAGCGGCTGCGCTTCAGATATGGGTTTATGATGGAGGGCTGCGCCACACCTTGGTTCACCTGCAGTCCCACGTATTCTTTACTGTTCTCTGGATGGTCCATACTGTGTATTTAGATTAAGATTATCGTGTTTTCAGTTTCATTTTCACTACCACCTTCGGCTGTTTCGGGTCGTTGGTGATGATCAGCACACGCGGTTTGCTTCTGGCGTTGCGCAGCTGCTTCTTGTTCAGCGTCACCTTCAGTTTTGCCTGTTCGCCCGGCTTTATCTTCGTCTTGTTGAGCTTCACGCTCATGCCGGTGGTGAACATCTGCATCGAACGGATGTCGAGCACCGAACGTCCGGTGTTCTCTATTATCACCGTTTCGGTCTTGGTTGGCTTTTCGCCGAAGTCACCGAAATCGAGTTCCGTGGCAGAGAGCTTTATGCTCGGTGCGTTGGCGAGCTGCGTCTCCGACATATTGTCGAAATCTGGCAGCAAGACGGCAGAGACAGATATTTCCTTGTCGATACTCACCTTCTCGCCCGGTTTCTTGGCGAGGAACACGGAGGTCTGTGTCAGTCCGAAGTCGCGCAGCTTCTTGGAGTTGAGTTTCAGCGTGGCAACGCCGGTCTTGCCCGGAGCGATGTTGGTCGGCGACACGCTTGCCGTGAGATAAGCTGGAAGATGCATCACCACAGGACTGATAGTCTCGCCCGTGTTGTTCTTGATATGGATGAGCTGCACGGGATAGTCGCCACGGTTCACGTCGTCGAACTCCACATCGTTCTTGTCCACCATCATACCATCGATCTTGTGTTCGAAGGTACCAGTGAAATCAGATATTTCATCCACCACCACTCCTTTCATCTTGAGATAGAAAGGATGCTTGGAGGAATTGCAGAAGAGCGCCACTTCCTTCTCGAAGTGTCCGAGTTGGCGTGCATCGTAGGTTGCCGTAACAGTGAAGCTGTCTCCCTTGGGGATTGCTGTACGCGGATAGTCCACCGTGGTGCATCCGCAGCTCACCCTCACCTGGTCGATGTTCAGTTCGCTACCCTTGTTGGTGAGTTCAAACTTCACCGTAACAGGGGTTTCATACATCACGCTGCCACAGTCTACTATCTCATTCTTTGCCGTTATGCGCTGCGCCATGGCATCAACCGACGCCATAGCCAGCAAGGATAATATCATCGTTTTGTTATTCATCTATTAAATATCTGTTTTTATATGTCTGTTATTCTATATGGTGTCGTATCTGACATTCTATCTGACAATACCGGCTGACATTCTATCGTGCCGATACTATCATTTCACAATCTTCAGCTCCATGCCGCCGGCCCTGCCGGAGAATTCAGGAGAGTAGGCACACTGCACGGTACATGTTCCGGCGGTGTAGTTTCCTGCACGGTCGATATAGTACTCCGTCTCCACCACGTGCTCGCCTTTCGAGAGACGGTCGAAGTAGTAATGGGTGGCGTTGTCTTTCGGTGTGCAGTAGTATCCCCATCCGTATCCGCTGGTCTGCGCCACGGGTTCCATACATGCCGCACGCTTGTCTACTACCTGCACGAAGTCGTAGTCGCGGTCGGCGGTGATGGTGATGCGCACAGCGATGCGGTCGCCCACATTGAGAGCGCCACCCTTGGCAGCCTTGCCGTTTTCCGGAACCATCACCTGGCGAACCACCTTGATGCCCGACTTGCTGTCGGCGATGTC
>NZ_FR892627.1:20039-26075 GCF_000436015.1 Prevotella sp. CAG:592
CGGCAGCCGCCTGCGTGAACTGTGCATAGGCAGCTCCCCATGATGTTCCCTCGCCGGTCTTGGTCAGCGTGAGAGAGTTCTGCTTGTCGATGTCGTATACCACCTTGGTATATCCCAGTCCGGCAGAAGCCTTAGGCAGCGACTTGTTCTTGCCGTCTACGGCAAGCGTCATGGATTTCTCCTTGTCAGAAGACAGCTCTTTATAGTTGCCGTCGAGGAAGGCAAACACGGCGTTTACAGTATTTATCGGTGTGTCCCAAGCCTGTGTGCGCTTGCTCTGCAGGAGCCATAGGCGCATCTGGTTTATGGTCTCCGTGTCGGCAGGGTCTACAGCCTTCAGAGCCTCTATCGCAGCAGTCTGGGTAGGAATGCGATAGTCGAACCACGAGTATCCGGCATGCCATGTGTCGAAATATGTTCCCATGCCCGGCTTCGTCACCGTATACTGGCGTATGCTCTCCACATACTCCTTTGCCTTCTTAGCCTTGCCGTCTCCATTGAGCACCACAGCCATGAGCGCCTTTGAATAGATGTCGCGGTGGCGGTCAGCCTCAAGATATTTGAGGAGATAGTTCTTCAGCTCCACATAATCGGAGTCATAGAAAGGATTCTTGCCGAGCAGTGTGTTTATATATAGATACTGTATGGCATGGTAGTCGCAGATCATCGGTTTCTGTCCCTTCTTTTCCATACGTTTCATTTCCTCAAACTCCTTCATCACGACTGTTCTGAGATAGTCCTTTCCATTCTCTATCATCTTGGCCGTGGCTTTCTGATAGCCTGCCATCACATTGAGACGGGCGAGGGTCTGCAACACCTGTGCCGTTATGCTTGCCGAACCTCTCATTCCTCGCCACCAGCTCCATGAGCCGTCGCTATTCTGGAGGTCTTTCAGGTCTTTGAGCTGCGAAGCCAGCCGGTAGTCCATCGCCGACTCGTCGAAGAATGTGGTGAGCATCCTCTTCTGGTCAGCCTCGTTGTCGGCATCCATCACCCATGGCGTCTCGTCGAGCACGAGGGTCTTCAGTTCCTGGTTGCGCTGCAGAGCACTCATCAGGCTGTTGTCGCTGCCTGCCGGCTCCTGTTTCCAGATGTTTACCACCTGCTTTATCACCGGCGACTGGTTCATGATATATCGTCCGAGGGCGTTGGCATAATAAGCCGTTGAAAGGGATATGGCGTTCTTGTAGTCCACTGTCGAGATATACGGCAGCGTCTGTATCATGAGCCATGACGGGTTGGCGGTATATTCCACGGTGAGCTTCTTGTCGGCCGTTCCCTTCGGGAAGAGGTCAGCCATAGCCACTGTCTTCTCGCCGCTGCCGGTGAAGGTGAACGGCACGGTATTCATCACTCTCTCTCTGCTCGGCAACACCGGCAGATAATGCTGCTCACCGTCGCTGAAGCCTTTTCCCTCTGCCGTGATGCGGCATACGAGGAGCGGAGTGTCGCCCTGAGCTTCAAAACTGAAGTCCACGTTTGCAGTGGCATTGGCGTCGATGGTCACGTTCTGCTTCTTCTCGCATACCACTCTTTCCGTCTCCGGGTCGAGGAGCTGCATTCTTACGAGGGCTGCAACCGGCTTGTCGGTGGCATTTGCCACACGGGCTGCCATCGTAGCCTTGTCGCCCTCTCTCACGAAGCGCGGCACATTAGGCATCACCATCACCTTCTTGCTCGCCACTGCCTCGCTCTCTATCATTCCGAAGTTCATCTCCTTGTCGTGGGCAAAGCCGCGGAAGTTCCATGTGGTGACGCTCTCCGGCAACGTGAACACTATATCCACATTGCCGTCCTTGTCGGCATAGAGGGCAGGATAGAAGAAGGCTGTCTCGTTGAGGTTCTCGCGAATCTGCGGCACGGCAGCAGAGGCTCTCTCTTCACCGTCGGCATTCTCCACGCCAGCCGAGCCTCTGCCGGCGGCATCGTTACCAAGCGGAACAAAGTCAAAGGTTTTCGCCTTTTCTTCCTTTGCCTTCAATACAGTAGCAGTTTCTTCTACTGCTTCGCCTCGGATGGAAACGGAATTCTTTGCCCTTCCCCTGACTCTGAGTGGAAGTGAAACCCTGTCATCACTTCTGTCATTAAGCATCAGCTTCCAGCTCAGTATGGAAACAGAATTGTCCAATGTATTGAGATCAAACGATTTTCCATTCATCACAGGCATCGTCTGCCATGAAGACAATCCGTTTTCTGTTATCTCCGGCAACATTCTCCATCTGGTGTAGGGACTGTTCTGCAACAGATTGAGACTAAAGTTGAAGCTGGTCTTCACTATCTGTTCGAGCGACTTGTCATACATCAGAGCCAGAAGCTGACCGTTGTTCTGACCGTCAGTGCTGGCGTTGCGCTTGTTTATCACGTCGTTCACTTTCGGACGCGAGATGTTGAGCGTCCATTTCTCTTTCTGTCCCGGTGTGAGTCTGTCGCGGAAGGTCACCCATTTCAGGTCGAGCCTCTTGTCCTCCAGCGGTCTTGTGATGGTAAACTTATGGCTGTATGCCTTGCCATCCTTCACCCACAGATAGTTGAGGAGCACCGCCTCGCCATATTCTTCCTTATAGGTAAGCGAGATGGTCTTGACGGCATTGCTCAGACTGAAGGTTCCGCTCTCCAGTTCTTTGTCGCTGGAGATGATGGAATAGCGCACGAGGGTGTTGTCGCACGACGTGCCCACCTGCACATAAACCGGTTTGCCATCTCTCGGGAACTCCTTGCTTGATATGTATGCCCAGTCTGGCGTATCGGCTGCCGGACGCTTGTCGTCTATGCCGAAGAGCACGAACTCACGCATCACGGTGTCGTTGCAGCATGTTGCCCACAGCTGGTGTCTGCCGGAGAGTATGCCACTGGTTTTCCGCCAGTCTATCTTTATGTTTTCATTGGCTTTCGCCGTATATTTCTTTGTCTGGGAGTCGAACCAGTATGTCACCTTTCCGTCAATCTGTTTTGCAGAAGCATTGTAGCGGTTGAAGACAACTGTCGCCACACTGTCTTTAATCACCTTCTCCGGCAAATCCAATTTCAGTTCGGTGGCTCTCGATCCCAACACGATGCTCGTCTCGGCTGAATGGCTCTCGCCTCCGTTGTCGGTCACTGTGGCTGTGGCAGTGAAGCGATAGCGTGTCTGCCATACGAATCTGCCAGGCGTCTTCACATCGTAGCCTTCGTTGTCTGCCTGATAGTCGGCTGGCAATACCACCGGGATGCGCACCTCAAACCTACCCTTTGAGTCGGTCATTACGGTGTCGGTCTGCATCTGCTGGGCATCGTTGTTCGCCCCATAGTAATACCTGAACCAGCTGGAGCATCTGCGCTGCACGTCGTATGCCACCTTTGCACCAGGCACCGGCACACCGCTGAATGTCATCGCCGTACCGCCCACCACAAGGGTGTCGCCATCGTGGTATTCGTCGGTCACCTCGTCGAACTTCACATCAAAGGTAGGCCGCTTGTATTCTTCCACCCGGAATGCCGCATATCCCGTGCCGTTGCCCATGCATCTAACCGAGAACCTGCCGCTCAAGACATTGCCGCCGGGCAGATTGAAGTCTACTGATGCCGTGCCATAGTCGTCGGTTGTCGCCTTCTTCTCTGCCAGCACCTTATTGTTGGCATCGCTGAGGGTGAATTTGAGTTCTGCGCCAGTCGTGACCTTTGATGAATGCAGTCCTTCCTGCTTGTATGCCACGGCAGACACATGCACTGTCTGTCCCGGACGATAGATGGAACGGTCGGTGAAGAGTGACACCACGCTGCGATGGATCTTGTCGCCATAATAGTTGAACCTGTTCCACTCGCGTTCGCCAATCATATAGTTGTCGGTATCGGTATAGGCTCTTACGCAATCATAGTATGGCTCCTGGCTGTTCGTCACCACTTCGCCTTTCTCATCAGCGGTCAGCGTTGAAATCACCTTGTTGTCGCGCCACAACTGCAGTTTTGCGCCGGCAAGCGGCTGTCCGGTAGTGGCGCTCATGATGGCATATCTCACCTTGTCGCCCGGCAATGGCAGACTACCAACAAATACATCGGAGACAGTGAAAACGGCATTTATCGGTTTCAGCTTCTTGTTGTCTGCCTCTACCACCACATAATACATTCCCGGCTGCATCTTCGGCAGCTTCGCATAGAGTTTGTTGATGTCGTATTCGTTTTCGTAAACCACCGGCAGGTCAATCACCACCTTCGACTTCGCGATGATGAGTTTCTTTGCCTTGTCTATGTTGAAATTGTTTGTCCTGTCGTCGAGATACGACTTGGTATCCAGTCGGTAAATGCTGACTGTTAGATGTTTCAGATTGCGTGCCTCGATGCTCAGGGTGTCTTCACGGTTCGGCAGATAGGTGTTTCCTACATTCATTTCGAATCCCGGCCGCACCATATCCGCATAGTATCGCTCAAGCCGGTTTATACCTTTCCAAGCTGCCCATTTCTGCTTGGCAAACATGATATAATCCACTTTCTGTTTCGGCGTCACATCCTGACAGTCTGCCATGTAATCGTATTTCGCGATAGCCACCTCGCCACATTCCTTCAGGTCGCCATAGAGAGCCACCAGGGAGTCGAGGCTTGCCAGATAGGTATTACCCTTGATGACCTTTTTCACGGGATTGGCCTTGACTCTCTTTTCGAGCATCCAAAGAGCTGTGACGAGCGAAGCCCTGCGGTTGCCCGCCTTGTTATAATAGTCATTGAGAAGGGCGTAACGCTCTGAGTAATAACCTACCAGACTGAGCAGGTCGTTTCCGAATATCTCGCTGTCGACGCCTTCACTCACAAACGGTGCATAATCGAGCGCCTTCTTTGATGCAAGCATTTCGGGATCGGCAAGTGCCTTGTCGAAATACTCGCGACTGAGTTTCTTGCTGTCAGATTTGTAGTGACTTTTAGCAACAAGAGAATAGCTGCAGCCAAGGGCACAGTTGTATACCGCAGCCAAGGCGGGGTCTACTGCTGAGGCTTCGCCCGCAGCCTTCTTCAATGCGGACAGTTCTGACTGGAACAATTCATCTGAAATGCCCGATGCAGTCGCTACTTTATCAAACTCCGCTTTCAGCAGGTTGCCATAGCTCTTGCCGGCTTTTGCCTGGGCGATTATCTTGTTCAGAATCTTGATCTGCGTCTTTGGCAAATCCTTGGTCTGGGCCTCATTGTATTGTTTCCACAATGAGGTGTAGCCGTCGGCGAAAAGTACCAACGGGAACATCAAAGACAAAACGAATGAAACAATGGCCTTCTTCATATCATTCAATTTTTAGTTTGAGGTTGTAAAGTTACGATTTGTTTTTGACAAGAGCAAATTTTTCAGGAGTTTTAGGTAATGGTAAAAAAATAGCTTGACCAATTTTGAGGAAATAAGGATTTCTATTCTTATGCTCTGTCTTTTTGCCGTTTTTGAAATTTGTCATCGGTCACATAGCCCGCTATGCTCCCTCTTCCAAACTCCAAAACCGACAAAAATACAGGTCAAAATTTGATCAAGTTATTCTTTCACCATTACTTGAGCGTCACGCCAAAACTAATCTCTGGCCATGATTGCCAACGGACTCATCTGCCTGTCTGATAATAAAATCTACCGTCCCAAAGAATATTGCATGGATGAAGACCAAACCTTATGACAAACGCCACGAAAAACGGTTATTCCACTGACGCATCACCACTTGAGATAGCCGTATTTCTCCTTACACCAGAGTTGCCATGAATTCACGAGATTCTGCCACAACACATAGGCTCCGGGCGCTACGGCAGCCACGGGATTCAGGAAGGTTACGGTGAGCCAGATGCCCACTATGGTGTTTTTCTGGCCCAAAGCCTGTCCGGCGCTTACTCTGTCGCCGAAGAAGCCGCCCACCCACTTGCCGATGGCAAACTGCACGAGACATACAAACAGGGGCAGGATGAGAAGGAGCGACAGGGTGATGCCTCCCACTTCGGCGTCGACGATATTGTGTACGGTCATACCTGTGACGATGCTCAGATTGAACGCCCACATATAGAAAGCGAGGTTCTTGCGGCGCTTTATGGCTCCTGCCA
>NZ_FR892627.1:26080-45734 GCF_000436015.1 Prevotella sp. CAG:592
CGCTTTATGGCTCCTGCCACTTTAGGCAGATAGCGCCTCGTGAGCAGGGCAAGACAGAGGGGCAGGAGCAACACCGTTACCACCCTACGCATTATCATGCCAAAGGCGAAGAGGAAGGTGATGTCGGCACTCTTCTCCACCATCGGGAAAAACAGGGGGATGATGATGCTGGTGACGATATTGGCTATCAGCGTATATACCGTGAGCGAGGCTATGCTGCCGCCTAATTTCTCTGTCACTACGGCTGCTGAGGCTGCCGTGGGACAGATGAAGCAGATGAAACATCCTTCAAGAACGAGTTTCACATCGCCTTCAACGAAACACATCATAAGGAGTACGAAGAAGGCGGAAATGGATGTGCGAATAAACTGCAACCAGAAATGCCATGCGCGTGGTCGCAGGTTGGATATGTCTATTTTGCAGAATGTGACATACAATAGGGCAAAAATGACGTATGGCACCATTTCCACCAACGCCGGCCCCATGACATCGCCCATCGGCTGCAGCAGCGGAACATCGCTGAACAACAGATACAACACGCTGCCAACCAGCATGGCACACAGTAGGGTCCACTTCTTCACAAATGACAAGACCTTGTTCATTTCAATCCTTGATTTTCTAAACGTAATGATCAAATAACCGAGTGCAAAAGTACTAAATAAAAACCAAGTGGATGAATAAGTGACGGTAAAATAATAACCTGGTATGATTTGAGTGAGTTTTCACCCTCACTAAATGGCAAGAAATATATATTCAATACGGAAATCAGACGGGATTTGGACATATCACATCCTTCCGGAATTTGTAAGAAAAATATAGCAGGAATCGTGCCCAAGTGGGGCAAGCAGCTTGCCCCTGTTGAGAAAGCACCTTGCCCATGTTGGGCAAGCAGCGTGCCCCAAAATGGTATTTTTTGTACGGAAAACGAGGACGACGGAACGGAGGATGCATAATGACAAAAATAACGTAAGTATCTCACGAAACACGGTGTGAGAATGAAGCGAAACGACGAAGGACAGGACAAACAAAAATCGGAGGTGTCTCACGACAACCCCGACTGTTGAATCTAATCTACAATATAAAAAAATTAATCTACAAAAAAATGCTCTTTTTCTTACTTAATGGTACAAATACTAAACATCAAATTCATATAATCAACAATCAAAATTTCTATCTTCAATAGTTCCTGTCCAATATTTGTGAACAGTTCTCTCTATAATCTTTTTTAATTGTCCCGTCTCCATGCATCAGTCCGACTTTTCTTTATCCATAGTCAGACTATGATCGAACGAACGGCTTTTCCGCCACTTATCCAAAGATAAGACAGCCATGAGAATATGCAGTGGTATGGAGCCTTGCCGCCGGATACGTCAAAAGAAGACCACCAGCACTAAGCAGATAATCAGCAATGCGGCGTATGGCCACACATAACGAACTATGTTACCGGAATTGGCATAACCGTTGATTGCCATTGAAGTCTTGTCAGAAGTTTTCATAACTGATTTCTTTTTTAATTTACGACACATTTATACTTCTTTAGTGGCTTCAGCCATTTTCCAGCTGCTTTTCATCTTTAAGCTTACATATTGCCTATTGGCATACTTTTGGGGAGCCAGACTCTCAGCGAGTGACCCTATGGATTCATTTTGCGAATCGCCTGCCAACTTACATATTCTTAAATCTAATTAGCGATGGCGCCTTTCAGCACCGCAGGTGATGGCTTTAGTCGATGGGGATAAACGACATTTAGTCGCACTTTTCATTTTACTGCTGCAAAATTAAGTATTTATTTCCAATCCCAAAAGCTTTTATTATTAAATATGTAACAAAAAAGGTAAAAAACAAGCGGATTTATGTAACATATTTGTAATTTTACTAATTATCACATGGCATTCAATGGGAATGTGACAACGGATGTTACAAAGAAAAATGAAATAAAAAAAGGAGAAATGCGCCTCTTGACACACTTCCCCAGTTACTTTCTTATTTATGATTGCCTATGTCCTCATCCTTTTCACGAAATGAAAAAGGATTATAGATTATTGCCTTTACCCGTATTGTCGCCTTGTCCTGACGGATGACTGCCAGCACACGATTTACCTTTTCGCTTGAGAAAGGTAGTACGCAACAATGATGTTTTATTTTACCTCTTCAGCTTGAATGAGTTCTCAATGCTCGTAATCTCGTCCATGAAGAGTTTGTCGGTGGTCATGCGCTGGTTAACCTTGGTGCAGCTGTGAATCACCGTAGAGTGGTCTCTGCCGCCGAGAAGCTTACCGATTCTCGATGCCGGCATCTTGGTGTATTTCTGTGCGAGATACATCGACACCTGACGCGCTTCCACATATTCACGCTTGCGGCTTCTGCCGTTGACNNNNTTGCGGCTTCTGCCGTTGACGGCTGCCACGGTGACGGAGAAGTGGTTGCACACGGAGTCAAGGATATCGTCGATGGTCAACGGGTTGTCGTCGATCTTGACAGCACGCTTTATCACCCGCTCTGCCAACCGCATGTCGATATTGCAGTTGTACACTACGGAGTATGCCATCAGCGAGTTTATCACTCCCTCGAGGTCTCTGACGCTGCCGTTTGCCGTTTCTGCAATGAAGCGCACCACGGTCTCCGGGATGTGCAGTCCGTCGCGCTTTATCTTGTTCTGCAGGATATCCATACATAGTTCCACGTTCGGCTTCTCCAGCTCGGCGATGAGTCCGCAGCAGAATCGGGTGAGCAGTCGGTCGCTCATTCCCTGCAGGTCTACCGGCGGACGGTCGCTCGCCAGTATGATGCGCTTGCCGTTCATGAAGAGATGGTTGAAGATATGGAAGAATGTCTCCTGTGTCTTCTGTGCCGATACCCACTCCTGTATGTCGTCCACTATCAGCATGTCGATGGTCTGATAGAAGTTGATGAAGTCGTTCACGGTGTTGTTTCTCACGGCATTGGTGTACTGCACCTGGAAGAGTCTCGCACTGATATACAGTACTCTCTTCTGAGGATAGAGCTGCTTGGTGCGCACTCCGATGGCGTTGATGAGGTGTGTCTTGCCGCATCCCGACGGTCCGTAGATGAACATCGGGTTGAACTGTGTGGTATTAGGATGCTCGGCGATAGACTGTCCCACGGATCTCGGCAGCTTGTTGCTCGCTCCTTCGATATAGTTGCTGAAGGTGAGGTGGGTGTTGAGCTGCGATGCTATCTGCTGTGGCTTGGCAGCGTCGAGCGGTGTCGGCGACTGGTTGTTGCGTGTCTGCTTCGGCTTCTGGTCGTTGATTCCGGCTGGAGGGTCGGAAGTGAGTATCTGTGCAAGATTGTTCGTCTTGTCGGTAACGACGCGATACGAAAGCTTGACATCTTTGCCGAAAGTGCGTGTAAGCACCTTTCCCAACAGATCAATGAAGTTCTCTTCCAAGTATTCGTAAACGAATGGACTCGGAACCTGCACCAACAGAGTGTTCGTCTCCTTCTTGTAAGCCTCGAACACTATTGGCTTGAACCATGTATTGAACTGCTGCGGTGAGACATTCTCTTTAATGAGCAAGAGACTCTTGTCCCATAGAGCATTGGGAGTATCGGCCATATATATACTTTCTGATAAAAAAGAATTGTCGCTATACTTGTCTTTAATTACTTGTTTTTCTGCTTTTCGCCATATCTCCATAGGGTAATATCCCGAAAAGCGTGTGCAAATTTCGCAAAAAAAATCGGATTACACAAATGGGTGTAGACTTTATTTTGCAACAAATTTGTAACGTGCTTTTATAGTGGAATTTAGAAAACGGAGAGGAAACGCGCCGCGACCTGCTGGAACAGGAAGGAGGCTGGCTTCCTCATGATTTCATCTCATAGCGACAATGAATCATGGATCGGAAACCAGCCTCCTCTCGTTATCCCCCGCAGGGGAGATTATGGTTATTCTTTCTGTCTACTTTTCCGCTATTTATCATTTATCCTTCTTTCCGAAGATGGAGAAGTGTACGTAGCGTTTCGGATGCGCCTTGAGGTCGATGAGCAGGGAATCTGCCGACTTCACTGTGGCGTTCAGGTCGTAATAGAGGTTAGGATCTCGCATTAGGAGTCCGAGGGAGCCCTGGTTGTTGTTGAGCTGATGGGTGAACTCCTGCACGTTCTGCAGCGTGGTGTTCACCTTCTGCATCGTGCCGTCTACGTCTACCTTGGCGAGCTTGCCTGTTATCACCTCCGTGTTGTCCATCACGTTGTCTGCCTTGGCGAGAAGTCCCGGCACTCGTCTGTTGAGCGTTCCGAGAAGCGTGTTGAGCTGCCTTGTAGATGTGGTGAGGTTACCGGTGACGGTCTCCACATTATGAAGCGAGTTGGCGATGGCAGGATCCTGCAGCAGCGTGTTCACGCTGCAGAGTATGGAATCGAGCTTCGGCAGCATCTTCTGCACGATAGGTATGAGGTCTTTCATCTGTCCCATCGCACCGTCGTTGATGCCTCCCACGATGGTCTCTCCCGGGTTGATGCGCTCACGCATATTGTTGGCAAGGAGCAGGTTCACCTTCACGTTGCCCATGAGGTCGCTAACTATTTCTGCGCTGCTGCCTTTAGGTATGCGCATGTCTTTGTTGATGCTTGCCTCAACGATGATATCCTTTGTCTGGCCATAGTCGTATTGGATGTTTCTCACCACACCCACCTGATAGCCGTCGGCATAGATGGGGCATGAGGAACTCAGTCCGCTGATGTCCTTGAAGGATATGTAGTATTTGCTTTCGGACGAGAAGAGGTCGATTCCCTTCAGGAAGTTCATTCCGAGAAAGAGCACTACGAGACCTACGATTGCCACGATGGCGATTTTCACTTCTTTGGTAAAATACTTCATATAGGGTCTTTTTGTTGTATATATTAATATATGTAAGGAATTACTTGTCCATCCTGTTTGCCGTCAGCCTCATCGCCTTCACCTGGCGACGGGTCAGCGCCGCTGCTTGAAGATGCGTATCGCCTCGGTGATGTTCATCTTGCTGCCGTTTCTGAATGCCACGATGAAGCATCCTGGGAATTCTGTGGCGAGCGAAGCTCTCAGACGGTTGATGGCATTGTAGTTGGTAGAGGCGCCGATGGTGTATTTGTACATTCCGCCTTCCTCATACATGTCTATTCCGTCGTATCCCTTGAAGCGCGGACTGTTCTTTGCCTCCTTCGTGGCGTTTGCCATTATCTGCACTTTGAAAACGGGAGCGTCGTCATCGTCTGCCTTTGACGTTCCGGCAGGGGCATTGACGGTTTTCGCCGCCGCCCTTCTCGGTTGGCTGGGGGCTGTCTTGGGTTTGCTTGCCGTTGTTTCAGCATTTCTTGCGGCATTGCGGTTCTTCTGCTTGTCCGTATCGTCCTGCGGAATGAGCGTCGGCAGGCTCACCTCGTCTGACTTCTGTGGCGCCACCAATGGCACGTTGACGCCGGAGTAGTTGTCATTCTTGTATTTCGCAAAGGCGTTGTATATGCCTCTGGCGATATTGTCGATGCTGGCATCATCGTTGAGCAGCCGTTCCTCGTCGGGAGTGGTGATGAAGCCAAGCTCTATCAGGCATGCCGGCATGGATGTCTCTCTCAAAACGAGGAACACGTCCTGCTTCACTCCCTTGTCGGGACGGTTTGCCGTGGAGCACACGCTTTTCTGCACGTGTTTGGCGAGTTCCACGCTTTTCGCCATATTCTTGTCGTGGATGAACTCAAACATGATGGCGCTCTCAGGAGAGTTGGGGTCGTAGCCCTCATACCGTTCCTTGTAGTCGCTCTCATAGGTGATGACAGCGTTCTCGCGCTGCGCCGCACTGAGTTTCTCGTTAGACCGCCGCATTCCCATCGTGTAGGTCTCCATTCCGCGGGCTATCCTGCCTCCGGGCAGTGCGTTGGTATGGATGGAGATGAACACGTCGGCGCGGTTCTTGTTGGCGATGTCGGCTCGCTTGTGGAGCGGCACGAAGACGTCGGTCTTTCTGGTGTATATCACTTTCACGTCGGGACAGTTATTCTCCACATAACGCCCGAAGGCGAGCGCCATCTTCAGGTTGATGTTCTTCTCGTATGAGAAACTGCCCTTTGCCCCGGCATCATGTCCTCCATGTCCAGCGTCGATGACGAGCGTGAACTGTCTTGCGGCGACGTCTGCCACCACAAGAATCATGAACGCCGCCACCAGCAGCGCACGTGTCAATGTATAACAGCTGTATTTCTTCACTTCTGCAAATTTAGTCATAAGTTTTGTCTTTGATAACAAAAATGCGGAATATTGAACATTTAGTTGTCTTTTTCGTCATTTCTCCAGTGCAACTGAACACCTGCACCCCTGCTGTCAGCCCCCATCGGAGGGTTTTCTTTGGTCACGCTGACTGTCAGTTCTTCTATCTGGGGCATCTCGCTGAGTATGCGTCTGCCTATCCTTCCTGCCACGTGTTCGATGAGTTTCGAGGGCACTGCCATCTCTTCTTTCACCATTCTGTGGATGTCGGCATAGTTCAGCGTGTCTGCCACGTCGTCGGTCTCTGTGGCACGCTGCAGCCCGCAGACCGCCTCGACGGAGACGAGAAAGTCTCCGCCGGTGAGCGTCTCTTGCGGCAACACGCCATGACGGGCGTGGAAACGCATGTCTTTGATGAATATCTTTCCTTGTGTGAGTCTCATCATGGGGCTTTTATGGATTATCCGCAACGTGATGATCCGCAGTTCTTGCAGATGAGGCATCCCTCCTGGTATACGAGTGTCTCCTGACCGCAGACCGGACATTTCTGTCCCTTTGCCTCTGTTCCGTCTACAATATATTTCTTGAGGGCTCTCTCCACTCCTATCTTCCATGTGTTGATGCTCTGGCTGTCCATCTGGAGCTGGCCCACAAGCTTTATCACGTTGGCAATAGGCATGCGGTAGCGCAACACGCCGGAGATGAGCTTGGCGTAGTTCCAGTATTCGGGGTTGAACTTCTCTGACAGTCCTTCAACGGTGGTCTTGTAGCCGCGCTTGTTCTCAAACTGGAAGTCGTAGCGTTTCTTTCCGTTTTCGTCTATCTTCTTGATGATCTTTCCCTTGTTCACGCTCTTTGGCAGCGAGATACCCTCCTCGTCGTCCTGAAGACCGGTGAATATCTCGTATGGGTATCCGTCGAGCAGACCTACGAATGCCACCCACTTCTCCTTGTTGTTCTGGAATCGCACCACGTCGCATTCCAGTTCCTTGGGGCGCACCTCTGTCACGGTAGGCGGTTCGCAGATATGCTTCTCCTCCGCTTTCTTCTTGTCTTTCTTCTCCACGGCAATCATCACTCCCGAACGTGATCCGTCGCGATACACCGTGCATCCCTTGCAGCCCGAACGCCATGCCTCCACATAGAGACGGTTTACGAGCTGCTCGTCCACGCTGTTCGGCAGGTTGATGGTCACGCTGATGCTGTGGTCCACCCATTTCTGTATCGCTCCCTGCATACGCACCTTCATGAGCCAGTCCACATCGTTTGCCGTGGCCTTATAATATGGCGATTTCTCCACGAGCTGGTCGAGTTCCTCCTGGGTGTATCGTTTCTCGGTGTCGTAGCCGTTAATCTTCATCCATGTCAGGAACTTATGGTGGAAGACGATGAATTCCTCGAACGAGTCGCCTGACTCGTCAACGAAGTCCACGTGTACGTCGGTGTCCGTAGGGTTCACCTTGCGGCGGCGCTTGTATACGGGCATGAACACCGGTTCGATGCCGCTTGTGGTCTGGGTCATCAGACTGGTTGTTCCTGTCGGGGCGATGGTGAGGCATGCGATGTTGCGGCGGCCATATTTCAGCATGTCGGCATAGAGTTCCGGCTCTGCCTCACGGATGCGGTTGATGAACGGATTGTTCTTCTCCCTCTCTGAGTCGTACACCTCGAAGGCTCCGCGCTCCTTTGCCATCACCACCGACGAACGGTAGGCGGCGAGGGCAAGCGTCTTGTGTACCTCCACTGAGAAGTCTGTCGCCTCCTGAGTGCCGTAGCGCAGGTTCATGGCAGCCAGCATGTCGCCCTCGGCAGTGATTCCCACTCCCGTGCGGCGTCCCATGGCGCTCTTGCGCTTTATCTTCTGCCAGAGATGCAGCTCTGTCTCCTTCACCACATCTGCCTGAGGGTCGCTCTTCACCTTTTCTATTATCTTGTCTATCTTCTCCATCTCCATGTCCACGATGTCGTCCATGATGCGCTGTGCCAGCGCCACGTGTTTTTTGAAGAGGTCGAAGTCGAAGTATGCCTCCGGTGTGAATGGGTTCACCACGTATGAATAGAGATTCACCGAGAGCAGTCGGCATGAGTCATACGGACAGAGCGGTATCTCTCCGCATGGGTTTGTAGACACCGTGCGGAATCCGAGGTCGGCATAGCAGTCGGGGATGCTCTCACGGAGTATGGTGTCCCAGAAGAGCACTCCCGGTTCGGCACTCTTCCATGCGTTGTGTACTATTTTCTCCCACAGTTTCTTGGCGTCTGCCTTCTTAGTCACTATCGGCGCATCGCTGTCGATAGGGAATTTCTGTGTGTATTCCTTGCCATCTATAGCGCACTGCATGAACTCGTCGTCGAGTTTCACCGACACGTTGGCTCCAGTGATCTTGCCTTCCTGCATCTTGGCGTCGATAAACGCCTCGCTGTCGGGATGCTTCACGCTGATAGAGAGCATCAGGGCTCCGCGGCGGCCGTCTTGTGCCACCTCGCGTGTGGAATTGCTGAAGCGCTCCATGAATGGCACGACACCTGTTGAGGTGAGTGCAGAGTTGTTCACCGGAGTGCCCTTCGGACGGAGCTGCGAAAGGTCGTGGCCCACTCCGCCGCGGCGTTTCATCAGCTGCACCTGCTCCTCGTCCATGAGCATCACGGCGCCATAGGAGTCAGCGTCGCCGTCGAGACCGATCACGAAGCAGTTTGAGAGCGATGCCACCTGGTGGTCGTTGCCGATGCCGGTCATCGGACTGCCTGCCGGCACGATATAGCGGAAGTGGTCGAGCAGTTCGAACACCTGCTGCTCTGTGAGCGGATTGGGATAGTGGTTTTCTATCCTCGCCACCTCACGGGCGATACGCCAGTGCATGTCTGTCGGAGTCTGTTCGAAGATATTGCCGTAACTGTCTTTCAGCGCATACTTGTTGGCCCACACTCTTGCGGCAAGTTCGTCTCCGCCAAAATATTCCATAGAGGCACGAAAGGCCTCGTCAAAGGTATAAGTCTTATTTTTTTCCATTTTTGCAATTAGGTAGAATAGTCTGTTATCAAAACTCTAATGCTCCGCTCCGAACTCCAGAAGGTTGTTCCGGCAGTATGGAGAAAACGGCGCAACGGATGCAAAGTTAATGACTTTTGCGGATATACGGAAAGAAAGATTGAGAAAGTTAATGCCACATCATTGCCATGAGGATTGTCCGCCGGAGGGCTTTCATGCCGTGTTTCCCAACGGCATTGAGACGTAGCGGAGAGGGATGACGGAAATATAAAAAACGTTAATGAAAACACGTCACCTATTTATATCGGAATTATTCATTACTTTTGCAACAGTGTAAATATGTTTCCATACACGGAAGCGCAATGCAAGCATGGAGGGACGGATGGTTCCACAAGCTGCACGAACTATTATAACTACTATTATTTCCCTCAATGTGACCTTGTCGCTGACAATGGACGGTCAAAAAAAATATTAAGTCAATGAACATAAATACTAAAGCTACCATCGGACATCACTATCACGAACACGTCCACCATCACCACCATAGGCATCATAAGGACGATGTGGAATCTTTCAAGCAGCAATCTTTGAGAGTGAGAAAGAGGCGCAAGATGATTTCCCGTGTTCTCTTCGTCACACTTTCTATTCTTGCTGCAATCATCATCATTGCATGCGTGGCAAGCAACTGGCTTTTCTGAGGTTGGTTGCGGTAGCGGCTTTTGCTCCTCCCTTGACACGAAGGTGTTGAGTCTGTCCTGGTGTTGTATGCAAGAGATTTCCCGGAAAAACAACACCGCACATCTCCTTTCCGAAAAAGAACAAGAACATTCGGCATAAAAAAAACAGCTGTAAGTCCTGAGTCTCTTTGACTCGAAGAACTTACAGCTGTTTTTTATCCCAAATCGGTCGTTAGGGCTTGCATGGATTTTGTTTTTTTGAAGGATAGATTTTGTTTGGCTTTTAATGAGTAATAGCGGGCTATTGCGAATTAAAAACAGACAAAAGACGCCTTATAAAAAGCAAAAAACTGCAAGCAGTATTTAAAATTATACATTAAACGGCCTAATGACCGTTTTGGGTTTATCCGTATGCCAGACACGTGTTGTCTTACTGCGGATTATCCCCAAACGGCCATCAGGCAGTTCATTGTAATATTCCAGAACTGCTTGCGGTCAGGAGGTTCCGCGATTTATCATCAGTCCACTACGATTGGCTTGTATTTCGGCACGAGGATCTTCATGATAACCCATCCGATGAGGTATGCCACGGCACAGATGCAGAACACGATCATGTAGCCGCCCTTCTTGCCCTCGAAGCCCATGAAGTTGAACTGTGCAGCGTTCTCGGCATAGGTGAAGAGCATACCTGAACCCTTGTTGATGAGGAACGAGCCGATACCTCCTGCCATGGCACCGATACCGGTGATTGTGGCGATTGTAGACTTAGGGAACATGTCGCCGATGGTGGAATAGAGGTTGGCTGACCATGCCTGATGGCCTGCGCCGAGAAATCCGATGATGATTGCCACCCACCATGCGCTGATTTCTCCCATTGGCTGGGCGATAAGACCGAGCAACGGGAAGCATGCGAATATCAACATGGCACGCATACGGCCGATGTATGGATTCATACCCTTCTTGTCAACGAAATATGTGGGGAGGTAACCGCCGCCGATGCTCAACACCGTAACGATGGCGTAGAGTGTGAAGATGAGGGCGATAGCCATAGGACTGTCTGAGGTGTAGCCGTAAACGTCGGAGAAGTATGCCGGAGCCCAGAAGAGGAAGAACCACCATACGCCGTCGGTCATGAACTTGCCCACGATAAACGACCATGTCTGTGGGAAGGTGAAGCACTTGAGGAATCCGATTGTCTTCTCCTCAGTGTGTCCCTCTTCTGACTCGGCGGCAGCTTTCTCCTCTTCCTCGTCCTGCTCGATGTATGAAAGCTCGGCAGTGTTGGTGAACTTGCTCTTGCGTGGTTTGTCATAGAGCCATATCCAGAGGCCCATCCATATATAACCGAGCACACCGATCACCACGAATGCCATCTCCCAGCCCCAGGCGTTGGCGAGCAACGGAATGGTGGCAGGTGCGGCGAGGGCTCCTACTGAAGCTCCGCTGTTGAAGATTGAAGTGGCGAAAGCGCGGTCTTTCTTTGGGAAGTATTCTGCCGTAACCTTCACGGCAGCAGGGAAGTTGCCTGCCTCACCGGCTGCCAGCACGAGGCGGCATGAGAGGAAGAGCCATACGCTGACGGTGGCGATTGCCACGGCAGCATCGGAACCTGCCTGCACAAGACGCAGGGCTTCTATAGAGTCGTATCCCTCGATGAGCATAGCTGCCTCACCGCAGAGGGCGTGGAGAACGGCACCTGTAGACCATACGAAGATGGCGATGAGGTAGCCCTTCTTTGTTCCCATCCAGTCTACGAACTTACCTGCGAAGAGGTTGCATACAGCGTAGAAGATTGAGAACCAACCGGTTATCGTTCCGTAATCATCGTCGGTCCAGTGGAATTCTGGAGCGATAAAGTCTTTCCATGTCAGCGACAGAACCTGACGGTCCATGTAGTTGACAGTAGTTGCCAAAAACAGCAAAGCACAAATCACCCAACGGAAGTTGGACATCTTAGTAGTTTGTATTGAAGCCATTTGTTTTAATATAAGATTAATATTGTTTGTTCTAGTCTGCAAAGATAGCGTTTTTTTCTTCTTTCCGCAAAAAAATCAATAAAAAAGAAAACAAACAGTATTAATCCGTAATCATCGCATCAATTTGTTTCTCCTTTCCCTGTTCCAAAAAGAAATGAGAATCGCCTGACACTGATAAAAAGAAAATCCGCCAGCATTCGCATTGTGAATCGGAATGCTGACGGAAGCAACAAAGTTTTGTCTTTATGTTATCTGTTCATGTATTTCTTGCCATCCTTTATGGCAACCGTATTGCCTGACTGTGAGAATACAGGCGAAATGACCGTTAGGGGTAAGATATCAATCCTGGTAGTACACCCTTTTCACGCGGTCTGACACACTGGTGAGCACCTCGTATGGGATGGTGTCGAGTACATCGGAGAGAACTGTCACTGGCAGATGGTCGCCGAAGATTTCCACTGTGTCACCCTCCTTGCACGGTATGCCAGTGACGTCGATCATCGCCACGTCCATGCAGATGTTGCCAACATAAGGAGCCTTCTGTCCGTTCACCAGACAGTAGCAGTTGCCACGGCCCAGGTGGCGGTTCAGTCCGTCGGCATATCCTATCGGAATGGCTGCGATGCGGCTGTCGCGCGTCAGGTGCCCCTTGCGGCTATAGCCCACTGTCTCCTCCTTCGGCACATCACGCAATTGCAGGATGGTGGTTTTCAGAGTGCTCACATTGTTCAGTATATGGTTGTCGCGACTGTCGATGCCATATAGTCCGAGACCGAGACGACACATATCAAGCTGGCGTTCTGGGAAGTGTTCGATGCCGGCAGAGTTGCAGATATGGCGCAGGATCTTGTGGGGAAACGCTGCCTGAAGCTTGCTGCTCGCCTCATCGAAGAGGTCGAACTGCATCTTTGAGAAATTGTCGAAGTCGTCACTGTCGGAACCCACGAAATGCGAGAACACTGAACGGGGGATGATGGCGTTCTGCGACTGCAGACGATGTATCAGTTCGTCAATGTCGGTCTTGGGGTTGAAGCCGAGACGGTGCATTCCGGTGTCGAGCTTGATGTGTACGGGGTAGCCCGTGATTCCCTCGCGCCGGGCAGCCTTGACAAGGGCGTCGAGCAGACGGAAACTGTAGACCTCAGGTTCGAGGTCATAGTCGAACATCGTCTTGAATGCCGTCATCTCCGGATTCATTATCATGATATTGCTCGTGATTCCGTTTTTGCGGAGCGTCACTCCCTCGTCGGCAACGGCAACGGCGAGATAGTCCACACGGTGGTCCTGCAATGTCTTTGCCACCTCCACCGCTCCACTGCCATAGGCATTTGCCTTAACCATGCATACGAGCTTGGTCTCGGGCTTCATATAAGAGCGGTAGTAGTTGAGATTGTCTACCACTGCCTGGAGGTTCACCTCAAGGATGGTTTCATGCACCTTCTGCTCCAGGAGTTCGCTGATGCCGTCGAAACCGAAGGCGCGCGCTCCCTTTATGAGTATCACCTCATCGCGGAGTGTGCTGAAGACGGGACTCTTGATGAAGGTCTGACTGTCGGGGAAGAAGTATTTCTCCCCCACCCCGATTCTGTCTGCCTCTGCCATGAGGTCGGGACCCACACCGATGAATTTCTCCACTCCCCTCTTGACGCATAGTTCTGACACCTCTGCATAAAGCTGGTCGCGCGTCATTCCGCTCTGCAGGATGTCGCTGAGAATCAGTGTGCGGCGACGGCCCTTATGGTCGGGACGGCGACTGATGAAGTCGAGGGCTATGTCGAGAGAGTTGATGTCGGAATTGTAGGAATCGTTGATGAGCGTGCAGCCATGCTGGCCCTGCTTCACCTCCAGTCGCATGGCGACAGCCTCCAGCTTCGGCATTCTCCCGGCGATGTCGGCGGCAGAAATACCGAGCGATAGGCATACGGCGCAGCAGGTGATGGAATTCTCGATGGATGCCTCGTCGATGAAAGGCAGGGTGTACTGACATTCCCCGCCAACCTTATTATATATATAGGTAACGGTGGTGGAGGTCTCGCCCTTCTCCACATTCTTTATATATAGCGGAGCATTGGCGTCGGCAACCGACCACCACAGGTGGTCGCCCTTGAACGACCTTTCGCCCACTCGGCTGGCTATCTCCTTGCTGTCGCCGGGATATACTATCACGCTGGCGTCGCGGAAGAGGTCGAGCTTCTCGTCCACCTTGGCTTCCACCGAAGGAAAGTTCTCCTGATGGGCACTGCCGATATTGGTTATCACGCCGATGGTGGGCTGTATGATGTTGCGCAGTGCCTGCATCTCGCCGGGCTGGCTGATGCCTGCCTCGAATACTCCCACCTGTGACTGCTCGCCGAGCAGCCAGACGGAGAGCGGAACGCCAATCTGGGAATTGTAGCTACGAGGACTGCGCGTGACGCTGAGCGACGGAGAGAGCAACTGATAGAGCCACTCCTTGACAATGGTCTTGCCGTTGCTGCCCGTTACGCCCACGACGGGGATGTTGAACTCGTCGCGATGGCGCTCGGCAAGGCGCTGCAGCGCTTCGAGCGGACTGATTACCTTGAGGAAATTGGAACCTGGATAAGTGGTGGCATAGTCTTGTGGCAATGCGTCCACAACAAAGTTTCTCACTCCTCGACGATAAAGGTCGGGTATGAACTCATGGCCATTGCGACGGCCGGACTTGAGGGCAAAGAACAACGTTTCCTCAGGGAAACAGAGGGAACGGCTGTCAGTGAGCAGAAAGCCGATGTTGGCGGCTTGGTCTCCATATCTACGCGCCCCTATCAATGTCGTTACTTTTTCAATTGAATAAGTCATTGCTGTTGATTCTTGATTAAAACGACAACGGGCCAAAATGGCATGACCACTGGCCCATGCTTGTTATATTTGCAATTTGTATTTGCAAATATACGGATATTTTTCAGAACACGCATGATTTGTGGAATTTATCTCGCCGGGAGACAAAAAAAACTGATTTTTGCTATGGGATGACGACATTTCAATGATTTTTGTTATCTTCGCAGGTGATTATAAATCCCAAGCCAGTCATGACGACATGACTTGACAGCAAACAGAGAAACACGATGGAAATTCTTCTTCATTATATTTGGCGCCACAGGATGTATCCGCTACACCGGATGACCACGAACAAGGGAGAGACGGTGGAGGTGATTGACCCGGGACTCCACAACCGCAACGCCGGACCTGACTTCTTCAATGCGAAAATAAAGGTGGACGGGATGCTGTGGGTTGGCAATGTGGAGATTCACGACAAGGCGTCTGACTGGTTTCTGCATGGCCACGACAAGGACGAGGCATACGACAACGTGATTCTTCACGTGGTGGGCGAAGACGACATGCCGGTGAGAAGCAGCCGGGGCGAAACGATGCGACAGATGCAGATGGACGTGCCGGAACATGTGACGGCAAACTACTCCAGACTGCTGAGAGAGGACCGCTTCCCGCCTTGCCACGAAGTGATAGGACAGTTGCAGAAACTGACTGTACACAGCTGGATGAGCGCTCTGCAGACGGAACGCCTGGAGCAGAAGACGGAGGCGATAAGCAGGAGAGTGAAGGAGAGAAACGGATCGTGGGAAGACGCATACTTCATGACGCTCGCACGCAACTTCGGCTTCGGAGTGAACGGCGAGGCTTTTGAGAAATGGGCTGCCACGCTGTCGCTGCAGAGTGTGGCCCACCACCGCGACGACATATTCCAGATAGAGGCGATATTCCTGGGACAGGCTGGACTGCTCGACGAACAGGCTATTCCGCAGCGACACCGCGAAGAGGCGGCAAACGACATTTATCTGACCAAGCTGAGACGGGAATACTCATATCTGAACCACAAATTCCACCTGGAACAGATGTCGGCGACGGAATGGAAATTCCTGAGACTCCGTCCGCAGAACTTCCCTAACATCAGGATTTCACAGCTCGCAAACCTCTATTACAACCGGCGCTCAAATCTGAGTCAACTGATAGAATGTCGCAGCGTCGACGAGATGTCAGACCTGTTTGCCACCCACGTCACACCATATTGGGAGACCCACTACTCCTTCGGGGCGGAAGGCAAGAAGTCGGCAAAGCAGCTGTCAAAGCAGTCTGTCAGAGTGCTCATCCTCAACACCGCCATCCCTATCCTCTTTGCCTACGGCAGACACAAGGGCGACGAGACGCTCACCGACCGCGCCTTCCGGCTGCTCGAAGAACTGAAGGCTGAGGACAACAGCATCATAAGGATGTGGAAGGAATGCGGACTGGAGATAGAGACCGCCGCCGACAGCCAGGCCATCGTGCAACTGAAAAAGGAATACTGCGACCGCCGCGACTGTCTGCGCTGCCGTTTCGGCTACGAATACATAAAACGCAACGGATGGTTCGTGAAAGAAGAAAAAGGATAGGAGCGGCTGCAATCAGTAAACATTTTGTCAAGCGACATCCTACTGACTACAATAAAAAGTCACTGGCAGGAGTAATATATAATGAGGTAATCAGACAAGCGGATTGTTCACTTATTCCGTATTAGTCTTTAAAAATTCCTAATGCATGGCATTTTTATAGATAAAACGTTGGTATTTAGAACACAAATGTCTTTCTTTGCATCAGCAAATAACACTTTGCAATTCGTCAAAGAGACAAATTGAGGTTCGCAAAAGGAGCGGAATATGGTTCGTTAAAGTAATTCGATGCTGTTAGTAAAACGGACAAAGCAAGACAACAGGAGGTCAAGTAAATACGAATTAAAGAGCTAAATCGACACGAGCTGAAGAGCTAAGTCAATACGGGCTGAAGTGTAAAATCAAGGAACAAAGACAACAACAATATTTATAACCAAAAAGGAAAGAAAACATGAGAAAGATTTTTATGACTTTGGTAGCACTTGTCATGACAGTGGCTGCCAACGCACAGGTTTTTGTAGGTGGTGAAGTTGGTTTCTGGCGTAACTACGAAGACAACCATACATCATTCACAGTTGCTCCTCAGGTGGGCTACAACATCACAAACAAGTGGGCAATCGGCTTGGAGTTCGACTACGACTACAACTATTATGACGGACTGAAGGTAAATGGTGTTGGCGCTGCTCCATTCGCACGCTACACAGCAGCCAAGGCAGGTCCTGTTTCATTCCTTCTGGATGCAGGTTTCGCTATCAACACTTACAAGGCTAAGTATGACGGCAATGAAAGCGACAGCTACAATGCATGGCAGATTGGTGTGACACCAGGTGTGAAGGTCAGCCTCACAAAGAGCGTTGACTTCATCGCTGCTCTCGGTTTCCTGGGCTACCGCGACAACGATGACCCTGACTTCAAGGGTGTGGGCGGTCATCCTTACGGAGAGAAAGGTTTCGGTTTCCACTTCAACACTAACGATCTGAAGTTCGGCGTTATCTACAACTTCTAATCCTCGTCTCTGACGATGGTGGCATTCAGAATGTATTCCAACTGACATCTGTTGTTATCCCATCATAGTCTTTGGATATCAGAAACGGAAATCGCCATAGAGCAAATATAGCAATGGCTGTATCATCAAGGCTTGATGATACAGCCATTGTTGCGTTTGTGATAATTGTCACTACATCTTCTCTATCGTTTCCAGTCCTTTCTTCACGATGTCGCTCGTCTCGTTGACAATCTGGAAATATTCGTCCATATCCCAGATGTCGCGCGCCACAAGAGCCTTCACCTGAGTGGCAAGGCGGGGCAAGGTGAGCTTCAGTTCCTCGTTGTCTTTCGGCTTCACATCCTTCTTCTCTCCTCTCTCCCTGATGTCGGCAATAAGCGACTCCGGAACCTGGTATTCTGCCTCAAACTTACTGAAATCCGTGTATTTGCGCTTTAGCGACTTCCTGTTGTTGTCGATGAAGCGGAGCACGGCGTCGGTCACCATTCCCTTTGCCACGAGCTGACGGTGATACTTGGTGTATGTCATCGTGTCGAGAGGCACAAAATAGTCTGGCATGATTCCTCCACCGCCATATACCACACGGTGTTTGCGCAGGGTGTAGAACTTCAGCGAGTCGGCGAAGTGTATGCTGTCGGCATTCATCAGCTCGCCATGCTTCAGTCGCTTGTCCAGTTCCATGGCATAGTCTTTCTGGTCGCCCTTCTTGTATGGCTTCTGTATGCAGCGGCCTGTAGGAGTGTAGTAATGGGCGATGGTGAGGCGTATCATCGAACCGTCGGGCATGTCGAAGGGTCTCTGCACGAGTCCCTTACCGAAGGTGCGTCTGCCCACCACCATACCTCGGTCGTTGTCCTGCATGGCTCCCGACACGATCTCGGATGCCGATGCCGTGAACTCATTCACGAGCACCACCACCTTGCCGTCGAGCAGCTTGCCTGACCCGTTGGCACGATAGTCCATTCTCGAGGATTTCAGTCCGTTGGCATATACTATGATGTCGTCTTTGGGCAGGAATTCGTTGGCTATCTTCACCGCCGCCTGCAGATATCCGCCGCCATTGTCCTGCAAGTCGAGAATGAGGTCTTTCATTCCCGCAGCCTTCAGTTTGTTTACGGCAGTCATGAACTCATCGTATGTAGTGGCTCCGAAACTGCCGATGCGTATGTATCCCACTCCCGGACGGATGATATACGATGCGTCGAGGCTCTTCACCGGAATCTTGTCACGCTTCACGTTGAAGGTCAGCGTGTCTGCCACTTCGCGCCTCACCACAGAGAGTTTCACCATAGTGCCCTTCGGTCCGCGCAGCCTCATCATAATCTGGTCGCGCGGCATCTTCACTCCTGATATCGCCGTGTCGTTTACTGCCACGATGCGGTCGCCGGCCACGATGCCTGCCTTCTGCGACGGTCCTTTGGCAATGGTCTGGATTACGAGCAGAGTATCTTCCACCATGTTGAACTGCACTCCGATGCCGTCGAAGTTTCCCTGCAGCGACTCGTTCATCTGCTTCGTCTCCTTCGGTGTGGTGTATGAGGAGTGCGGATCGAGCTTGTCGAGCATTCCTCTGATGGCGTCCTCCACGAGTTTGTTCTCGTCTACGGAGTCTACATAGAAATTGGTGACGAGCATCTCGGCGAGCTGCAATTTACGCATCGGACTGTCTTTGTCCATCCTCACCTGGAACTGTGCCGAAGCCCCGATGGCAAACATTGCCATGGCGAGGCATATCAAGCAATAAATGTTTCTTTTCATTGTATTTCGCTTTAGTCTGTCATGTTTCTCTACCATACCGTTATTCTTCTTCCTCCGGTCTGTCTTCTTCTATCACGAGGTTGTCTATGATGAAGTTCTGACGCTCCGGTGTGTTCTTTCCCATATAATATTGCAGGAGCTTATGCACCTGGTCCGTCTTGTGCAGCGTGACCTGTTCGAGGCGCATCTCGGGTCCGATGAAGTTCTTGAACTCGTCGGGACTGATCTCTCCGAGTCCTTTGAATCGTGTTATCTCCGGATCTGGTCCCAGTTCCTGTATTGCGTCGAGGCGCTCCTCTTCGGTGTAGCAGTAGCGGGTCACGAAATCTCCCTTTCCCGTTGCCGTAGCCTTCACAGCCTTCGACTTTATCTTCGTCTTCTTGTTTCTCACACGGAACAGAGGTGTCTGCAACACGAACACGTGTCCCTTCTTTATCAGATCGGGGAAGAACTGCAGGAAGAACGTGATGATGAGCAGTCGGATGTGCATTCCGTCCACATCGGCATCCGTCGCCACAATCACCTTGTTGTATCTCAGCGTGTCGAGTCCGTCCTCTATGTCGAGGGCAGCCTGCAGCAGGTTGAACTCCTCGTTTTCATACACCACCTTCTTCGTCAGTCCGAAGGAGTTCAGAGG
>NZ_FR892627.1:45748-69033 GCF_000436015.1 Prevotella sp. CAG:592
TTCAGAGGTTTTCCTCTGAGCGAGAACACCGCCTGTGTGTTCACGTCGCGGCTCTTCGTGATACTTCCGCTTGCCGAGTCTCCCTCGGTGATGAATATGGCGCTCTCCTCCTTGCGGTCGTCTTTCACGTCGCTGAAGTGTATGCGGCAGTCGCGGAGTTTCCTGTTATGCAGGTTGGCTTTCTTCGCCCTCTCCCTTGCCAGCTTTGTCACTCCGGCCATCGCCTTGCGTTCCTTTTCGCTCGACTGTATCTTCTGGAGCATCACCTCTGCCACGTCGGCATTGCGGTGGAGGAAGTTGTCCACTTCTGTCTTTATGAAGTCGCCCACATATTTGTTCACGGTCACTCCGTCGGGGCTCATGGTCTGCGAACCGAGCTTTATCTTGGTCTGGCTCTCAAACATCGGCTCCTCCACATTGATGGCGATGGCTCCTACGAGTCCGTTGCGGATGTCGGTATATTCAAAGTTCTTGTTGAAGAACTCCTTTATCGTCTTTGCCAGATGCTCCTTGAATGCGCTCTGGTGTGTACCGCCCTGTGTGGTATGCTGTCCGTTTACGAATGAGTGGTATTCCTCTCCATACTGTCCGGTGTGTGTGAAGGCGATTTCGATGTCTTCGCCCTTGAGATGCACGATGGGATACAATCCGTCTGTGGTCATCGTGTCGTTGAGCAGGTCTTTGAGTCCGTTGCGGCTCAGTATCCGTCTGCCGTTATACATTATGGCGAGTCCCGTGTTCAGGTAGGTGTAGTTACGGAGCATCGTCTCTATGATGTCGTCGTGGAAGGAGTAGTTCTTGAAGAGCTTGGCGTCTGGTTCGAAGTAGATGTATGTTCCGTTCTCGTCGGTAGTATCCTCTGCGACGTCGGTCTTCAGCTCTCCCCTCTCGAATGTCAGGGCTCTCACCTTGCCGTCGCGATACGATTTCACCTCGAAGTTCAGGCTCAGGGCGTTTACAGCCTTTATACCCACTCCGTTGAGTCCCACGCTTTTCTTGAACGCCTTTGAGTCGTATTTTCCTCCCGTGTTTAGCATGCTCACCGCCTCTACGAGTTTCCCCTGCGGAATGCCTCGTCCGTAGTCGCGCACGCTTACGCGGAGGTGTTCGTCGATGTCCACCTCTATGCGTTTGCCTTGGTTCATGCGGAACTCGTCGATGGAGTTGTCCACCACCTCTTTGAGCAGCACGTAGATGCCGTCTTCTGGCAGTGAACCGTCACCGAGTCTTCCGATATACATTCCGGGACGTGTGCGTATGTGCTCCATGTCGGAAAGGTGTCGGATGCTTTCATCGGTGTATTGCACCTGTGGTTCTTGTGGTTCTTGTTGTTCTTGGTTTTCTATATTGATTTCGCTCATGGTTGATGTTTTACGGGTTGACGGGTTGGTTTCCCAATCCCTGACCTTACCTCTGGAGGAAGGAACAGGGCTACAGGCATTACTTTATCTCCTTGATATAGCAGCGGCGCCTCTTGTGGTTTTCACAGTCGAGATACTGCCACTGGCTCTGCACTTTGTCGTTTGCCTCCATCTCCACATGTGTCTCTCCCCATTCATATCCGCGCTCCACGTATCTCGGGATGAGATCGGCAAAGAGGAGCGAGTTGGCTCCCTTGGCACGGTATTCGGGCAGTATGCCCACGAGCAGCAGGTCCACTATCTTGGTGTGTCCGAACTTGAGGGCTCTGAGGATGTGCCACCATCCGAACGGTGTGAGTCTGCCTCTGCGGCATTTCTGCAGTGCCTTGGCAAGCGACGGCAGCGTGATGCCCACTCCCACGATTTTCTTGTCGGCGTTCCAGTCCTCTATCAGCGTGATGAGGTCGAGGTCTGCCATCGGGAAATACATACCTATGTATTGTTCTATCTGCTTGTCGGTCAGTTCCGAATACCCATATAGTCCGGCGAAGGTCTCGTTTATGATCTCGAAGATTCGTCTGCCGTAGCCCTCTTCGAAGATTTCCCGTTTGGTGAGTTTCTTCACGTGCAGGTTATAGCGTTTCTCTATGAGAGAAGCCACCTTGGCGTATTTCTCCGGCACGGTCTTAGGCACGAAGAGCTTGAACTCCACGTAGTCGTTGTCTTTCTCGAATCCGCCGAGCCTCTCCATGTGTTTGGGGTAATAGTCGTAGTTGTATATCGTCGCCATGGTGCCGAGCTGGTCGAATCCCATGGTGAGCATTCCCTCGGGGTCCATATCGGTGAATCCGAGCGGTCCCACCACGTGTGTCATACCCTTCTCCCTGCCGTATTGCTCCACGGCTGAGAGGAGCGCCCCCGACACGTTGATGTCGTCGACGAAGTCTATCCATCCGAAGCGCACGTCGTTTCTTTCCCACTTCTTGTTTGCCTTGTGGTTTATGATGGCAGCCACGCGGCCCACCATCTTTCCCGTCGCCTTGTCGAACGCCATATAATATTCTGCCTCGCAGAACTCAAAGGCTGCATTCTTGTCTTTGCTCAGCGTGTTCATATCGTCGCTGAACAGGTTGGGGGCGTCGTACGGACTGCCCTCATACAGGTCGTAATGGAAGTCGATGAACGCCTTCAGGTCTGCTTTCGTGCTGACTTTTCTTATTTCTATTGATGACATATTCAATAATACTCAAGTTAACTCTCCACATGTGTTTGCGCTGAAGACAAAACCACATCGTTGGCATCCCTCAAGTGAGTGGTGCCATGTGGTAGCCTTCTTGTCATGTGTATAATATAATCTTGTTTTAAAACGAAGGCAAAATTACGGTTTTTTGTGGAAAGTAACAAATTTTGCCCTGCTTTTCGCACTAAAGGCCTGTCTGCCGTCCCATCAGCTGCCGCCGGCATCAGCCCAGCCTGCCGCCGGCAGGGGAAACGGCATAGCAGAAATCCGAGCAAGCCCTAATGCCCGATATGAGTTGAAATCCGGACGCCGTACCAAGTATTTGCACAAATAATATTGGAATGCAGAGAAAAGAGAGTACCTTTGCAGCCTAAATCCAAACTTATGACAACCGGACAAAGAAAAATCAACATTCAACAGAAGAACAAATATTCTTACCACTACCGTATGTTGCTGTCGCTCGGAATACCTATCGTCGTGGGACAGGTGGGCACCATAATCCTCGGATTTGCCGACACGCTGATGGTGGGACACCATAGTGTGATGGAACTGGCGGCTGCGAGTTTCGTAAACACGATAATGGCGATTATCCTCGTGCTGGCACTGGGATTCAGCTACGGACTGACGCCAATGGTGGGTCAGCTCTTCGGAAGGGGCGAGAGGGAGAAGATTGGTTCGGTGATGAAAAACGGACTGGCTGCCGGCACTCTCACTTCCATCATTCTGCTCGGTGTGCTCACGGCGGTGTATCTGAACGTTGACAAGCTGGGGCAGCCTGTGGAACTGCTGCCGCTCGTCAGACCGTATCTGATGGTGAACATGATTTCGGTGCCTTTCGTCTGCTGGTTCAATTCGTTCAAACAGTTCTACGACGCCATCGGCAACACCAAGATGTCGATGTATATCCTGCTGGCGGGCAACGTTGCCAACATCGTGGGCAACTACCTGCTCATCTACGGTCCCGGCCCGCTGCCTGAACTGGGACTGCTCGGAGCCGGACTCAGCACTATGCTCAGCAGAGTGATGATGTTCGTGGTGGCATTCGCGATATTCATGATTTCAAAGAGATATAAGGTATATAGCCGTTCGTTCAGAGAGGCGCGTCTCAGCGGCGAAGCGTTCCGTCAGGTGAGCAAGCAGAGCTGGCCCGTGTCGCTGCAAATGGGAATGGAGTCGGCGGCGTTCTCGCTGACGGGAGTGTTGGTGGGATGGCTCGGCACCACGGCACTGGCTGCCCATCAGGTGATGATCACGGTATCACAGGTGTTCTTCATGATATACTACGGCATTGCCGCTGCTGTGTCGGTGAGAGTGAGCTTCTACGTGGGACAGAACGACATCACGGAACTGCGACGCGTCACGGCTGCCGGATTCCACATCATCTGCATGATAGGATGCGTGGTGAGCATACCGGTGTTCTTGTTGCGCCACGAAACGGGATTCATCTTTGCCAACGACGCCACGATAGCCGAAATCTGCGCCCATGTCACGCTGATAATGATAGTGTATCAGTTTGGCGACGGCATGCAATGCTGCTATGCCAATGCGCTGAGAGGCACGGGCCACGTGCAGCCGATGGTCTACATCGCCTTCGTTGCCTTCGTGTTAGTGTCGCTGCCTTGCAGCTGGCTCTTGGGCATACACATGGGATACGGAATAATGGGAATATGGGGAGCCTTCCCCGTGGGACTCACCGTGGCTGGAGTGCTCTACTATATTTTCTTCCGGCGCCAGGTGGCACGGCTGGAGCATGGAGGACAAGGGATTCTGGCTGCATAGCGAGTGGACAGCAAACGGTCATCAGAAAGTAGTCCCAAACGGCTATTAGGACGTTCATCCACAAATCAGCATCAGTAAGTTTAATTCCAAATAGTCATCAGTAAGTTTACCCCCAAACGTCAATCATGGCGTTTGGGGGTTTTGTTATATCCTGCTGCCCGCCCAAACGGCAACCAATCCAAGTCCTACGCTGAGCGAGGCATAGAGAGCAAGGGACAGCAGATTGTCGGCACGCATGAGCGAGAGGCTCTCGTTCATGAATGTGCTGAAGGTGGTGAAACCGCCGCAGAAGCCTACGGTGAGCAGCAGCCGCATGTCGCCGCTGATGCCCCAACGGTCAGATGCGCCATAGATGAGTCCGATAAGGAGGCAGCCTACCACGTTGACGACCAGCGTGCCAACGGGAAATGCCACAGACGATGCTTCTTGAAGCCATTTAGAAACGAGATAGCGCAACACGGAACCCACGGCTCCGCCAAATGCCACGAGAAGGATATTTTTTATCATTGTTTTTTCAATTGACCATATAGGCTTGCAAAGTTATTCACTTTTACGCTATCCTGCAAAAAATAATGCAAGGCGAGTGCAAAATCATCAAGCTCGCTTGAATGTTTTGCCTAGCCGAAGCTTATTTTATGTAAAAAACTTGTAAGATAACGCCCCGACAACACCTGCCTTAACAATCTAACACACTGATTTTAACTACATTTACAGGCTTTGTGTTAATAATAATTTAAATACGTATTTATTTTTTTGCAAGTCAAAGAATTTAACCTATCTTTGCTCAATGCAAAAGAGCATGGAGCATTTGTCTCCGTCAGTCTTTCATGTCCTGTTTGAAGAACACAGAAAGCCGGGCTCTGGTATCGTTTCTTTATTTGTAGCAATAATTATTTAAATCATTACTTCTGAAAAATGAAATTACACAATACCCTTGCATTGGCGGTACTGTTGTTCTGCTCAGCGCAGAACGGATTCGCCGTGAAAGCTTACCCTGGGGTGATTAAGGCAAAGCAGGCCGACGGTACGGAGATTTCTATCCGTCTGCACGGCAGCGAGCATGGACACTACACTACGACAGTGGACGGATACCCTTTGATCTACAATGAAGCAACCAATAACTATGAGTATGCCACCATCGTCAGCGGAAAGCTGAAGAGCAGCGGCATCGTGGCAACGAACTCTGAGCGACGTTCGCCACAGGCCACGGAACTACTCAAATCCATAAACAAGGAGACAGCGCAGCAGCTGGCAATGAAAATGAGCCTGCAGAAGCGTGTAGGTCAGCAGACTGCAGTAAAGAAGGTGGTGCAGAGACCCAAAAAGGCGCTCATGAACAACTTCCCCCATTTCGGAGAGCAGCACTCTATAGTCATCCTGATGGAGTTCAACGACAAGTCGTTCTCCACAATGAAGAACCCAAAGGAATACTACGACGAAGCGATGAACAAAGAGGGATTCACCGCCATCAACGGTGCTACCGGCAGTGCCAGAGACTTCTTCATAGCAAGCTCTCACGGACAGTTCAAGCCAACATTCGATGTATACGGTCCGGTGAAGATAAACTACGGACAGCATGACGCCGGCGACGGAACATACAACACTCCTATAAACATGGGAACATTCGTGAAGGCTGTAGTGGAGGCTATCGACGACGAGGTGGACTTCTCGCAGTATGACCACGACGGCGACGGAAACGTCGACAACATCTATATCTACTACGCCGGAAAGGGTTCTGCCGACTCCAACGACGCCAACACCATCTGGCCCCACGCCTTCACCATGAATGAATGGGGAATGGAGGTGAAGACCAAAGACGGAGTGAACATCAACAGCTACACCTGCAGCAACGAGGAAGACGGACTGAGCAACGGCTTCACCACCGGTATCGGAACTTTCGTGCATGAATTCGGACACTGCCTCGGATTCATGGACCACTACGACACCACCGGCGTATACTCTTCTTACACCCCCGGCAGCTGGGACACCATGTGCTCCGGCTCTTACAACAACAACAGCAACACTCCCCCACTCTATTCTTCATACGAATGCTACGAGTTGGGATGGCTGAAGCCTGAGGTGATAACAAGAAGAAACGGCAACCTGAACGAACTGCCTTATCTTGGAGAATCCAACAAGGCATACATGATACAGGTGCCTGGCAACGAGAACGAATACTATCTGCTGGAGAACAGACAGAAAAAGGGATGGGACGCATACCTGCCCGGTTCGGGAATGCTCGTATGGCACATCGACTACGACGAGAATCTATGGAAAGACAACAAGGTGAACACCGTCGGCAGGCATCAGCGCGTGGACATCGTGGAGGCAAACGGCAGATACTCCGGCACCGGATACTATCAGACGGGCGTGCCTTTCCCGGGTTCTGACAATGTGACGGAATACTCGTTCAAGTCGTGGGATGCCGTGCATCTGCTCGACATCGACAAGATCTGCGATGTCAACGGACTGGTGTCGTTCTATGTCAAAGGAGCTGACTCGGGAATCACAAAACCGGAGCTCACGGCAAGCAACGAGAGATACAACGGCTTCGACCTGTCGTGGAACAAGGTAGAGAAAGCCGAGAACTATCTGCTCAACGTGAAGAAGGTGAACGAGGACAACTCGCTGACCGACCTGGAGGACTACACCGACAAGACCGTGACCGGAGAGAATGTCTCTGTAGAGGGTCTTGAGAAGGAGACTACATATCAGGTGAGCCTGGCAAGCTGCAACGGTTCTTACATCACAGATGCTGACACCAAGGAGGTGAAGACAACAGAAAAATTCTTCACTGACGAGAAGGTGAAGAACATCATGGAGAAGGACGTGACGATGACTTCGTTCAGCGCCTCATGGGATGCCATCGACGGTGCCCAGGACTATGTGGTGAACCTCGAAAAGGTTACCTACGACGGAGAGAAGGTGACTTCTGCCTACGACTTCACCGACAAAATGGACGGAATGCCGGCAGGATGGGAAACAAACTGCAAGAACTTCAGCAGCAGCAAGGGTACATTCGGCGAGACTGCTCCATCTCTGAAGATGACGGCAAACGGAAACTATCTCACGATGTCTCTTGAAGGAGTAAAGGTGAACAACCTGAATTTCTGGTATTACGTAAGCTCTGCTTCTGAGGGCTCTACAGTGGAGGTGCAGGCGCTGCGCAACGGACAATGGATCACAGAGAAGACCATCGACGCATCGGAGAAGACTAAGGAGAACCTCTCGCTCAACTTCAATGCTGCCGATAAGGTGAGACTATTGTTCAATCGCACAGGAACTGCTTATGTGGTGATTGACGACGTAAGCATCAGCGGCAACAAGCAGAGCGGTTCAAAGATGGACAGATACACTGAGAAGAGCGTTGGCGAAAAGGCTGAAGCCTCGTTCGACGGACTGGAGAAGGCCACAACATACTGTCTCACTGTATACGGAGTGAAGAACGGCGAGAAGACAATCACTTCCAACAAGCACTACGTGACAACAGCCGACGACGTGTCGGGCATCAACAGCGTAAACGCTTCTGCCGACGCCGCAGAACTGATATTCGACATCAGCGGCAGACGCATCAACAACGAGCGCAACGCCGAGGGCATCGTGATTAAGAAAAGCAACGGCAAGACAGTAAAGACGACAAAATAACGAAAACAACTTAATACTCACAGTAATGAAATTCAAAAAACTATTTGCAGCCCTGCTTCTGTCAGCATGCCTCTCGCAGACGGCTACGGCAATACCGGCTTATCCTGGCGTGATAAAGGTGAAACAGGCCGACGGCACGGAGATAAGCATCAGACTCAGAGGCGACGAGTGGGGACACTACACAACGACAGAAGACGGATTCCCGCTGATCTTCAACAAGCAGACAAGCAACTACGAGTATGCCATCATCTCCGGACAGAAACTGGTGAGCAGCAATATCGTAGCTACCGACGCAAGCATGCGCGACCCCAAGGCAATGGCTCTGCTCAACACCATCGACAAGACTGAGGTGGCAAAGATAGCACTGAGCGAAAACTCGGCCACCATCGCCAAAGGCATCAAGAAGGTGGGAGGCAAGCCGCAGAAAGTGCTCATGAACGACTTCCCTCACTTCGGCGACCAACACTCCATCGTTATCCTCGTGGAGTTCAACGACCGTTCGTTCTCTACTGTGTCCGATCCGAAACAGTATTACACCGACATGCTGAACAAGGAGGGCTTCACATACGAAAACGGTGCCAGCGGAAGTGCAAGAGACTTCTTCATAGCAAGTTCACAGGGACAGTTCAAGCCTACGTTCGATGTATACGGACCGGTGAAGATAGACTACTCACAGTATGACTTCGGCGACGGTATGCAGTCAGGACAGAATAATGCCGGAACAATCCTGCAGACTGTAGTGAAGAAGCTCGACCAAGAGGGAGCAGTGAACTTCGCGCAGTATGACCACGACGGCGACGGATATGTAGACAATATCTACTTCTACTACGCCGGATTCGGTTCCAACGACTCCGGCTATTCAAACGTGATATGGCCTCACGCCTTCGACCTGAGACAGTGGGGAACATACATGAAGACAAAAGACGGCACCGGCATCGGAAGCTACACCTGCAGTAACGAAATAGACGGCAGCAACAGAAAATATCCTACCGGAATCGGAACGTTCGTGCATGAGTTCGGACACGTGCTCGGATTCATGGACCACTACGACACCGCCAACTCCTACGCCACATACACTCCGGGATACTGGGACACCATGGCATCGGGTTCTTACAACAACAGCTGCCACACACCTCCTCTCTACTCGGCATTCGAATGCGCCGAGCTGGGATGGATGAAGCTGACAGAGCTCGACAACACGGCAGAGGGCGTGAACGTGCTGAAACCGCTCGCCGATGACTACATGGCATACAAGGTGAACGTGGACGGCAAACCAAACGAGTATTTCATCCTCGAGAACAGAAGAAGAACAAGCTGGGACAGATTCCTGCAAGGCGAGGGAATGCTCGTATGGCATATCGACTACAATTATGAAGCATGGGTGAACAACAAGGTGAACTCCCTACCTAACCATCAGCGCATAGACATCGTGGAGGCTGGCAACGTGCAGTCTAACGACTACTACGAGCAGGAGACAGTGCCATTCCCAGGTTCGGGCAACGTCAGCTCGCACGACTTCAAGGACTGGAGCAGCACCTCTGCCATCTATCTCGACAAGATAAAGAGAAACGGCAACAACGTGGAGTTCATCATCAAGGGTTCTGACCAGGGTCTTGCTGCCGTGGCAGAAGTGAACATCGACAGGGTGACATACAAGAGCATCGAGTGTTCTTGGCAGGCTGCCGACAAGGCTACGGAATACGTGGTAAGCCTCAAGAAGGTGAGCACAGACAACGACGGCAACGAGATACTCATCGACATACCTGCATACAACAACCTGAAGATCACGGCAACAAACTTCGAGTTCGACGACCTTGATTATGACACTGAGTATGCAATCTGCGTATCAAGCAGCATCGGCACTTTCAAGAAGAAGCCTACCATCACGAAAACTGCCACGAACTCACTGCCATTCGATAAGACTCAGGTGAAAAACGTGAAGATAAGCGATCTGTCACCAGTGTCGTTCACTGCCTCTTGGGACGCTCTTGCCGACGCTCAGGGCTACAAGCTCTACCTGATGAGAAACTTCTACGACGGTGAGACCATCACTACCTCATACGACTTCACCAATGAAATCTCCGGCATGCCGGAGGGATGGCTTTCATCTACAAACCTCCTCGGCACAAATGATGGTTTCTACGGTGTGGCAAGTCCGTCACTGCGATTCACCCAGAAGAGCCAGTATCTCGTCATGACAAACAGCGGTGCAAACATCACCAACGTGAAGTTCTGGATGAGAGCACAGCAGCCTGGCAAGGGCTCAAAACTCGAGGTATATATCGAGAACGGTGAAGAGTGGAAACTGGCTGACGAGATAACACTGACATCGGGCAACGGCGAGGTATACAACATCGAGGTTGATCCTACTACGGCTGTGAAACTGCAGTACAACCGTCGTTCATCTGGTATTCTCTACATCGACGACGTAGAGGTGAGCGGCAAGCAGCAGAGAGACTTCCCTGGGGTTAATGGCAAGGAGACTGAATATAATGACATGACATTCGGTGCGCTTGATTCCAACGCTTACTACACTCTGACCGTTTCCGGAATATGCAACGGAGTAGAGAGTCTGAAGTCTGATCCTGTACAGGTGAAGACTCTCAAAGGCACCGACGGCATCAAGGGTGCTACAATGATAGAGGTGAATGGCAACAAGGCTATCTTCACTATCGACGGCAAGCAGATTGACAAAATGCCAGCCGACAAGTCGGTATTCGTAATCAAGCAGGACGGCAAGTCTGTAAAGGCTACGAAATAAGCCATAGGCTGAACTGACGACAGTAAATAGTCAGAACATCATCATAATCGGCATGACGTGTGATACGTTGTGCCGATTTTATTTTGCCTCAAACACCGTGAATGTCGATTATTCTTAGTAACTTCGCAAGGTCGTTTGACAACATTCATAAAATCATCAGCATAACACCCACAAACTCCATCTGCCCATGAGACACGACAAACTCGAAAAGGAACTCCAACTGCTTCTGCTGCTTTCTGAAAACAGAAGCTACTCCGTAGAACAGCTATGCCGGAAGATGGAGACATCGAAACGCAACCTGTATTATTACATCGAATTCTTCCGCGATGCCGGATTCAAAGTGGAGAAATACGGCAACTGCTACTCCATCGACAGGTCGTCGCCGTTTTTCGGCAGACTGATAGAGAAGATTTCCTTCACCGAAGAGGAGGCTATCGTCATCAGCCGCCTGCTCAACAAGGTGAAGAAGAAGAACGCTATCGTGGAGACGCTGAAAAAGAAGATGGAGCGGTTTTATGACCTCGGAATACTGGCAAAGGACTCTCTCAGCGACAAGGACTCCCATATCATCAGCGTATTGCACGACGCGATAAAACACGAGAACCAGGTGGTGATACGCGGATATTCGTCGCCTCACAGCAAGACGAGGAGGGACAGACTCGTGGAGCCGTTCATGCTCATGGACAGCAACAGGGAGGTGAGATGTTTCGAACCGGACTCCGGACTGAACAAGACGTTCAAGATAGTGCGCATGGACGATGTGGAGGCACTGTCCGACAACTGGGCATTCAAAGACAGACACAAGCAGATGTTCACCGATGCCTTCATGTTCAGTTCTGAAGAGACCACAAGGGTGGAGATGCGTCTCGGACAACTGTCTCACGACCTGATGGCTGAAGAATTTCCGCGCACCCTACACAACATGACGCAAGAGGAAAACGGAACATGGCTGCTCTCGCTCGACGTCTGCAGCTACATAGGCATCGGGCGCTTCGTGCTCGGACTGTTCGACGACATCGAAGTGTTGGGCGACGAGGGTTTCAAACGGTATCTGAAGGAGAAGCTCGACAAGTTCTGCGGTCTTCTCGCATAATCCCCAATCGGTCATTAGGGCTTGCTTGGATTTTGTGTTTTTATAAGAGTGGATTTTGTTTGGCTTTTAATGAGTAATAGCGAGCTATTGCGAATTAAAAACAAGCAAAAGACGCCTTATAAAAAGCAAAAGACTGCAAGCAGTTATGAAATACCATATTAAACGGCCTAATGACCGTTTTGGGATAATCTGAAATAGGAATAATAGCTATCGAAATCACCCAAAAACATCAACGACAAGCATTACCTCTAATTTTCCCCCACAGCGTGGGGAATGAAACCCCACATTAGGGGGTTCTGTTCCCCACGCTGTGGGGGAAATTAAAGACGATAAAAGCGTTGTCACAAATAGGTCTTCAGGAATGCCGGCATATATTTTTATCACCGGAATTATCCCGAATCGGTTATTGGGAATTGTTTGGTTTTTGTCCTTTCAGAAGAGTGTTTTTTTTGTTTGGCTTACCTCAAATCCCTTATGGTTCGTTGCCCATCCCGAAGGGCCGCATCACTCCATAGCCGCCAATCATACGCATTCCGAGCCATACCAGCACGACGACGCCATAAACCGCCACTACCTGCCACGGGCTTATGGCGATATTCTCTATGCTCGCCATCGGCAGACCGGCGATAAGGGCGAGGGCATCGTTGAGGAACTGGGCTGCCGAACCGAGTCCATAAGCCAGCAGACCGCTCACCACCGGCTGCCACGACAGCAGAAACATCGCCAGGGCACCATACAGCAGGAGCATCGCCATGGGGATGGCAATGAAATTGGTGAGAAGGAAATAGCAGGAGAACCTGCCGAAATAATATGCCGTAAGGGGCGACACTCCCAACTGTGCGGCAAGCGACACCGTAACCATCCCACTGACCCAGCGCATGGGCTGGCGCTGCCAGATAGGTGACCGGAACAGGAGGCGTTCCATCTGCGGAACAAAAAGCAATATAGAGGCTACGGCTATGAACGACATCTGGAACCCTACATCGAAAACACTCATCGGACTCACCGCCACCACTACGAATGCCGCCAGCGCAAGGTGGTCGAGAGAGAGACTCTCCCTGTTTGCCACCGCCACTACGCTACATACCGACAGCATCAGCGCCGACCTGACCGCAGAGACGGGCAGTCCGACAATCATGACATACCACCACACCGTGGCAATGGCGAGAAGCCGTGCCGCTATACGTAGACGGAACAGTCGTCTGCCATCGAGCAGAAGCATCAGCAGAGTATATATGATGGCTATATGCAGACCGGAAAGCGCCAGCACATGCGACGCTCCCGACACGCTATACAACGTGCGCACATGGCGGTCTATCATCCTCTTGTCGCCAAGGGTGAGGGCTGAAATCACGGCGAGACTGGCACCCGACACATCGCCTCTGCTGAACTGCGCGAGCAGGCGCTGACGGAAAGCAAGCAGATGCAGCCGCAACCGATGCCAAACGGGAATGGAAGTGGCGGAGATCTGCTTCAACTTCATGTCGGAGGCATAAACGAAGGTCTGCGCCCTGAAGCCCTGGGTCTGGAGATAACGGGAATAGTCGAATCGCCGTTCTGGCGCCCTGGCAGCTTTTCTCTGTACGGGAATCTTAGAATCTTTTCTCAGCCCGGGCACCGTGAAAACCGACAATGCCTCTATGCCGCTGCCAATGCCGAGGCGGCATGTGTCGAGACCGGCAATGCTGACCTTCGCCATAAAAGGAGAAACGCGGCGGTCTGCCACATCCACCACGAGGGCATCGAAGCCGACCACCTTGCCGTGTCTTTGCGGAGTGCTCATCACCACGGCGTCGTATTTCATATAATCAGCAGGCGGAGCACCTGTGGCATACTCCCGGTTGAGAGTCGTCACAAATGCTCCGCCAACGAATGCGAACAGGCATGCAAAGCAGGATGATGACCTGCCGCTATTGAATAGCAGGAGTGACACCAAGCCCATGACCACCGCCACAAGCCCCCAGCCGAGGGGCTGCACTGACAGATGGACGAGCGACGCCATCACTACTCCTGAGAGGAATGGCACCGCAATGCGCAGGAACACGCTGCGGCGGTTTTTCATAATGCTGCAGGATTAGCCGTCATCAGTCCGTGGAGGTCTCGCCTATCTCTCTCTCCTTCTCGCCGTATTTCCTTATCCATACCACAAACCACACCATTGCGATGATGACGGTGAGGATGCCGAGGTAATATGCCAGGTCTTCCTGCAGTCCGAATGCCTGCTTGGATATGAAGAGATATGTGGAGCAGACGCCTGTCATGAACAGAGCTGGAAGGAGGGTTATGACGTATGGCTTGTTCTTACGCACGAGATACACGGTGATTGCCCACAGTGTGAACACCGAGAGTGTCTGGTTTGACCATCCGAAATACTGCCATATCACGTTGAAGCCGTCAGGATTGGAACTCTGCCATGCGAGCAGGGCGATGGAGACAACGAAGATGGGCAGGCAGACATACAGGCGGTTCATCTTCGGCTTCTGGTTGAGCTTCAAGGCTGACGCCACGATGAGTCTGGCGGAACGGAAAGCGGTGTCGCCGCTCGTTATCGGGGCTGCCACCACTCCGAGGATGGCAAGCACGCCACCGAGTATTCCGAGCCAGTCCTGGCATACGGTAGTAACCACCATCGGCGCTGACGTGTGGAAGCCTTTTGCCGCTGCGAGCTGCTCATAGCCTGGCGTCGGCGAATCGTAGAAGAACCACATTGCCACCGTAGCCCACACGAGAGCCACGAGTCCTTCGGTAATCATTGAACCATAGAAGATGGGTCGTCCCATCTTCTCGCTCTTCAGGCAGCGCGCCATGAGCGGACTCTGTGTGGCATGGAAGCCACTGATAGCTCCGCAGGCGATGGTTATGAAGAGACACGGGAAGATATTGTCGGTGAACGACGGGTCTTGCTCCTTTGCCATATTGCCGAGGCCGTCCCACAGCTCCGGCAGCACCGGCATCTTGATGAGGAGCACCACGATGAGGGCTACTGCCATGAAGAGCAGGGAGAAGGAGAATATGGGGTATATCTTGCCGATAATCTTGTCGATGGGGAGCATCGTTGCTACCACGTAATATGCGAATATCACTATTATCCATAGGAGCGAACCGCCACTGATATGGCCGAGGATTTCTGCCGGACTATACACGAACACCGTGCCCACCATGATGAGGAGCACCACGCAGAACACGAGCATCACGTTGCGCGGAGTCTTGCCGAGGTATTTGCCGATGAGGGCGGGCAGGTCGGCTCCGTTGTTACGCATGGAGAGCATACCGCTGAAGAAATCGTGGGTGGCACCGGCAAAGATGCAGCCGAGGATAATCCAGAGGTATGCCGCCGGACCGAACTTGGCTCCCATGATGGCACCGAAGATCGGTCCCGTGCCGGCGATGTTGAGAAACTGGATCATGAAAATCTTCCAGTTGGGCATCGGCACATAGTCGATGCCGTCGTTTATCACCACGGCGGGAGTCTTTCTGTCGTCAGGAGCGAACACTTTGCTTACGAACTTTCCATACAAGAGATAGCCCAGCACAAGGGCTACAAAGCTAATGAAAAATGTTATCATAGGTCTTGATAGTAAACTGTGCGCACGGTCTGCTTGTCTACCAATGACTTATGGCAGAGGGGCGTAACATAGGTTTTGATTATTGTTGTGTTTCTTTAGTTTTCTTACTGTCAGGATCTTCCTCCTTAGTCAAGGAATCCCTGTGAGCGCAGGGCATCGAGCATCGTTGCCGACATTGCCTCGTTGTCTTTCTTGGTGTAGCGCAGGTCGGTGAACACCTGTGCGAGGGTCTCCTTGTGGTTGACACGCACGAACTCCTCGTTTTCCGGAAGCGCCTCCTTCTCGGCATAATACTCGTCGATGAGCTGCGGGGTGTAGTCGGTGTAGGTCTCTGAATGGATGATGCTCTGCAGCGGCAGTCTGTCGGTGAGCGGCGGATTCTCGTCGGGCCATCCCAGCGTTATCGTGGCAACGGGCATCACGAGGCGCGGCAGCTTCAGCGTGTCGATTATCTGTTTGGGGTTATACACCGTGGTGCCGAGGAAGCAGTAGCCGAGTCCTTCCTCGTCGGCGAGGTTGCAGAAGGTCTGGGTATACAGCAATGCGTCGGTGGCTGCATTCAGAAACGAGAGCAGATTGTCGTATCCCGGCGTCGCCTTGCGGTTTTCTGCCCATCGTGTGGTACGGTTGAAATCAGCACAGATGGTGAGCACCACCGGCGCCTGCGTAACCATCGGCTGACAGAAATGCGCCGGCGCGAGCTTCTCTTTCATCTCTGCCGAACGTGTCACCACCACGCTGTAGAGCTGCAGGTTTCCCATCGTCTGGGTACGCATTGCCTCAGCCAGGAGCCTGTTGAGGAGTTCGTCGCTTACGGGCTTGTCGGAATACTTTCGTATAGTCTTTCTCGTGTTTATCGTTTTCATTCTGTTTTAAGTTTACATTGCTTCAAAATCGTGTCGTCTCTCTATGAGCGAAACATACAGGCAAAGATATACATTATTTCCCGAACTCCGTCATCATCGGCTGAAAAATATAACATTTTGAATTCGGCATGATTGCGCGACTGTCTCCTATAGTTCTCGTATGCAGGAGTGATTGCCGTTATATATGAGTGAATGACTGATTTGGGGTTATGCATCAGACAATCATAAGAAACAGCCGTTTTGCAATGCAAGAGTAAGTTCTCTTGACGTTGCAAAACGGCTGCTTTTATAAATAGAAGCTATGTTATTATCACGCCAAAGCGTTTTCGTGTACGCCGGAAACGGCACGTCCGCTTGGGTCGTTCATGTTCTTCCACGCTTCGTCCCACTCCAAAGCCACAGCTGTGGAACAAGCTACACTTGCCTCGTGGGGAACGCTGCGGGCTGCGCTCTCGCTGGGGAAATGCTCCTCGAAGATGGAACGATAATAGTATTCCTCCTTGCAGAGAGGCGTGTTTATCGGGAAACGTTCGGCAGCATGTGCCATCTGCTCGTCGGTCACGGCTTCAGAGGTGATCTTCTTCAGAGTGTCTATCCACGAATATCCCACACCGTCGCTGAACTGCTCCTTCTGTCGCCATGCCACCTCTTCGGGCAGCATATCCTCGAATGCCTCACGCACGATGCGCTTCTCCATAGACGCCTTCGGGTCGGAGCCGGGGAGAATGCTGCACATCTTTGCCTTGGGATTGGTGCGCATCGCCACGTCAAGGAATTCCTTGTCGAGGAACGGCACTCGTCCTTCCACGCCCCATGCCGAAAGACTCTTGTTGGCACGCAGGCAGTCATACTGATGCAGTTTGGAAAGTTTGCGTACGGTCTCCTTATGGAATTCCTCTGCCGAAGGCGCCTTGTGGAAATATAGGTAGCCACCGAAAATCTCGTCGGCTCCCTCACCCGACAGCACCATCTTGATGCCCATCGACTTTATCACGCGCGCCAGCAGATACATTGGCACGGAGGCACGCACTGTGGTTATATCGTAGGTCTCGATGAAATAGATAACGTCACGAAGGGCATCCAATCCCTCCTGAATAGTATAGTTGATTTCGTGATGCACCGTGCCGATATAGTCAGCCACCTGACGCGCCTTCGCCAAGTCGGGCGCTCCCTTGAGTCCCACGGCAAACGAATGGAGACGGGGCCACCAAGCCCTGCTCTGGCTGTCTGTCTCGATACGGCGTTCGGCGTAGCTCTCGGTGATGGCACTGATGACGCTACTGTCAAGACCGCCCGAAAGCAGCACTCCATACGGCACGTCGCTCATCATCTGGCGTTTCACTGCCGCACAAAGACTATCGCGTATGGCATCGCTGCTGGCGGGATTGTCCTTCACATTGTCGTATTCCATCCAGTCGCGCTTATACCAAGGCTTCATTCCGGGATCCTTGCTCCAATAATAGTGGCCGGGCAGGAACGGTTCATAGCGGTCGCACTCGCCTTCAAGAGCCTTCAGCTCACTTGCCACGAAAACTTTTCCGTCGGCGTTATATCCTATATAAAGAGGAATGACTCCGATATGGTCGCGGGCTATGAGGAAGGCATCCTGCTCCTCGTCATAAAGGGCAAAGGCGAAAATACCGTTCAGGTCTTCAAGAAAGTCAATTCCCTTGTCGCGGTAAAGCGCAAGGATCACCTCACAGTCGCTACCTGTCTGAAAATCATAACGCCCCTGATATCTTGCCCTGATCTCCTTATGGTTATATATCTCGCCGTTGACGGCCAGCACCTGTTTGCCATCCGGCGAGAACAGAGGCTGACCTCCACTCTCGGGATCGACGATGCTCAGACGCTCATGCGCCAGTATGGCACTGCCCGAACAATGTATGCCGCTCCAGTCTGGACCACGGTGGCGTATCTTCTTACTCATGCCGAGAGCCTTGGTGCGCAGCTCCGGCGTCTGTTCTTTTACGTTGAATATTGCTACAATTCCGCACATATATCTTTCTCTTTTGGGGAAATAAAGCTACAAAAATTTCTTGTTCTCTCAAACTGACTGCAGGTAGCTGTCCACCTTGTGCGCCGCATCGCGGCCGCTTGCCATAGCCCTTACCACGAGCGAGGCTCCGTTCAAGGCATCGCCGCAGACGAATACGTTATCGGGATAGTCAGGGTGCTGAGGCTTGAGGAATCCCATTGCGAGGAAGCACGCCTCACACTTTATCACCTCGGGGTCGCCAGCCTCAACCATCAACGGACGGCCTCCCTCTGGATTCGGCTGCCAGTCGATGGGCTGCACACGGACGCCACACAGCTTTCCGTTCTTGCCTATGAACTCCAGCGTGTTGATGTTCCAGCGACGCGTACATCCCTCCTCGTGGCTCGACGTGGTCTTGAGCACGCGCGGATAGTTCGGCCATGGATTCTTCGGGTCGTCGGGACCCTCCACGGGGCGTGGCATGATTTCTATCTGTGTGACGCTCTTGCATCCCTGGCGATGGGCGGTGCCTATGCAGTCGGAACCGGTGTCGCCGCCGCCGATGACGAGCACGTCCTTGCCCTTGCAGGTGACACGCTCGTCCTTGGAGTACTCTGCTCCAGATAGGACGCGGTTCTGCTGCGAGAGCAGTTCCAAGGCGAGGTGTACACCTTTGAGTTCGCGACCGGGCACGTTCTTGAGGTCACGTGCCTCGGGTGTTCCTGTTGCAAGGACGTAGGCGTCAAAGCCTTCGGGCAATGAAGAGGCTTCCACCACTGTATTGTATACGAACCGTATGCCTTCCTCGATGAGGATGTCGAGCCTACGGTCAATGATGTTCTTTGAGAGCTTGAAGTTGGGAATGCCGTAACGCAGCAGACCTCCTGCCGCTTCGTTCTTGTCGAACACGGTCACGCCGTAGCCCATGCGGTTAAGGCGATTGGCAGCCACAAGGCCCGAAGGACCGGCACCTATCACCGCTACACTCTTGCCGTTGCGTGGGAAGGTCATCGGTTTGATATAGTCCTCATGCCATGCCGTCTCTGTTATGGCAGCCTCGTTCTCACGGTTGGTTACCGGGGCGTGGTCTGTAAGATTGAGCACGCAAGCCTTTTCGCAGAGCGCCGGACAGATGCGTCCGGTGAATTCAGGAAAGTCGTTTGTGGCATTGAGCAGACGATAAGCCAGTTCCCAGTCGCCATTGCAGAGAGCGTCGTTCCATTCAGAATCCTTGTTGCCCAACGGACAAGCCCAATGGCAGAACGGCACACCGCAGTCCATGCAGCGGCTTGCCTGAGCCATGCGGTCACGCGAGTTGAGAGTCTGCTCCACCTCGCCAAAGTCATGTATTCTTTCGTGTAAAGGACGATACCCGGCTTCAAGCCTGGGCACTTCCATGAAAGCTTTTAGTTTTCCCATATCTTCCTTAGTTATTTATTAATTGCATATTGGCGATCTTCTCTTCCAGCTGGCGCATCTTCTCCTCCTGCAGCACCCGCTTGTATTCGATTGGAGTGACAAGGATGAAGTCCTCCACATAGCGGTTCCAGTCGTCCAACATGCGGCGTGCCAGGGCAGAACCCGTGTAGAGGTAATGCTGGCGGATGAGTTCGTGGAGCTCCTTGCGTGCCGAACTTTCCTCGACGAGCGATATCTCCACCTGATCCATATTGCAGAAATAATCAAAAGTATGTTCACGGTCCCAAACGTAAGCCAGACCTCCACTCATACCGGCGGCGAAATTGCGGCCTATCTGACCAAGCACCACGATGCGGCCACCGGTCATATACTCACAGCAATGGTCGCCGGCACCTTCGATGACGGCTGTGGCTCCTGAATTGCGCACGCCGAAACGCTCGCCCACACGGCCGTTGACATACAGCTCGCCACCTGTCGCTCCGTAGAGTCCAGTGTTGCCGGCAATGATATTGTCTTCAGCCACGAAGCCGGCGCTCGAACGTGATGGGGGCAGAATGCTGATGCGTCCGCCGGAGAGTCCCTTCGCAAAATAGTCGTTTGCCTCGCCTTCCAGTCTGACGTTGATGCCACTGACGGCAAAGGCTCCGAAGCTCTGGCCTGCCGATCCCTTGAACTTAATGTTGATGGTGGAATCGGGCAGTCCCTCCTCGCCATAACGCTTGGCTATGACACCAGAGAGCATTGTGGTGACTGCACGGTCGGTATTCTTTATGGCGTAGTCAAGATTCACCTCCTCCTTGTTCTCTATCGCCTTCTCACAGGCACTGATGATATCTTCATCCTTCACGCCGCTGACCTTTGTGAATTCGCTACGGTCCCAATGGAGTGCCTTGTCCGTGTCGGGACGGTGGAGCAGCCGGCTGAAGTCGATGGTTCCCAACTTTGACGACTTGTCCTGCGGAATGACCTCTATCATGTCTGTGCGGCCGATGATGTCCTTAAGATGTCTTACGCCGAGTTCTGACAGATACTCGCGCGTCTGCTGGGCAAGGAATGTGAAGAAGTTGACCACGTATTCGGCACGTCCGCGGAACTTGGCACGCAGGGTCTCGTCTTGCGTTGCCACACCTACAGGACATGTATTGGTGTTGCACTTGCGCATCATCAGACAGCCGAGCACGATGAGCGGCAGGGTGCCGAAAGAGAATTCGTCGGCGCCAAGCATTGCCATGATGATTACATCGCGTGCTGTCTTGAGCTGGCCGTCTGTCTGCAGGCGAACCTGGTCGCGCAGACCGTTGAGCACCAGTGTCTGCTGTGCCTCGGCAAGTCCGATTTCCGGCGAGATACCGGCAAAGCGCATCGACGATACCGGACTTGCACCCGTGCCGCCCTCAGCTCCTGAGATGACGATGAGGTCTGCCTTTGCCTTTGCCACACCGGCGGCAATGGTGCCCACACCGCTCTCGGCAACAAGCTTCACGCTGACTGCGGCGGTGGGATTGATATTCTTGAGGTCGAAAATCAACTGGGCAAGGTCTTCGATTGAATAAATGTCGTGATGTGGCGGTGGCGAGATGAGCGTGATTCCAGGAATGGCATTACGTGTCTTGGCAATGATCTTGTTCACCTTAAAGCCGGGCAACTGTCCGCCTTCACCAGGCTTTGCGCCCTGCGCCACCTTGATCTGAAGTTCTTCGGCATTGACAAGATATTCGGCTGTAACGCCGAAACGGCCTGAAGCAATCTGCTTGGTCTTGCTGCTGAGCGACACGCCGTCTACCTCGGTGTGGTAGCGGGCGTTGTCCTCACCGCCCTCTCCCGTATTGCTTCGTGAACCGAGACGGTTCATTGCCAGGGCAAGTGCCTCGTGTGCCTCGATGCTGAGCGCCCCGAACGACATGGCTCCTGTGACGAAGTGGCGAACGATGCTCTCCACCGGTTCCACCTCGTCGAGCGGTGTCGGCGTGGCTGCCTTCTTGAAGGTGAGCAGATTGCGGAGGAAGATGGGGCGCTCGCCCTTTTCGGCATCTCCCGTGGCGGAATGGGTGTCGACGATTGCCGCCCACTCCTTGAACTGCTTATAGCTGCCCAAGCGTGTGGCGAGCTGCAGCTTGGTGATAGTCTCGGGGTTCCAGGCATGCTCTATGCCGTCTTTTCTATAACTGAAAAGGCCGTTGTTGGGTAGGAAATACTTCTCTTCTGCCTTCACTACAGGAGAGGGGAAGAAAGCTGCCTGGTTGAGCTCTGTGTATTCTCTTGCGATATCCTTCAGTCTGATACCTCCGATGGTGCTTATCTCCGTGCCGAAATGTTTTCTGAGCAATGCTTCTGAGAATGCCTTGCAGCAGAATAAACTCGTGAGGAATCTGCACCATAATGCCAGCACCGTCACCTGTTTTGTCACGAGTTTCGGCACCACGGTGTTGCATGTTCTCCAACACGCGCAGAGCATTATCCACCAACTCATGACTTTTGCCTCCATGTATGTTTACCACCATACCCACGCCGCACGCATCGTGCTCGTAGGCTGAGGCATACAATCCTTGTTTTGCGTCCATATTAAAATGTTTGGTTGATACCTTTAAACAACTTTCTACCCGAAGGATCTATTTCTTTTATTTACAAGCCAACACGGCTTTTTCTCAATCCTCTCTAACACTTTGTTTGAAAATTACAACAATCAATAGCAATATACAAGTGTATTCGTGTTTGCGGTTGCAAAAGTAAAACAACATTTTAAAACACGCAAATATAATGACAGTTATTTATTTCATAATACGAAATTTTGTTACGAAAACAACATCATTCATAACATTTTTATACCACGGATAAGGAATACAAGGAAAAAAGACAAAGAATAGAAATTGCTTACCCCCAAAAAGTCACCGAGGCTTGCATGTTTTAAGATTTCAGAACAATACTCATGCCGGGCGTACTACTCAAAAAGGGCCTCGACACCACGTCGAAGCCCTTTTTCATCATTTTTGAATGTCTTAGCTGTTAGTATTAATGTAGCATGTAATTCTGAAAATCAGTGTTTGTTGATGCAAAGGTATCACAAGAATTGATTTAAAACAAATAATCTATAAGTTTTATACCCAAAAACTACGTAAACGTTTGCAATCCTTTGGTTACAATTTACACCTTTGAATACGCAAAATATTGACCGATATCAACAGAAATACGCTATTTTTCATATATATGCATTATATATGAAATTCCAGTTTCCATAGTCTATCGCATACATTTATCGCTGCAATCGGACTTTGGACTGGTGTAATGTTACAACAAGCGGAATGGCATGGCCGAGGGTTTTCCGCTTCACGTATTTTTATACAGGTTGCCCATAGATGAATCCATCTACAAACGATAATCGGCACCACTCACAAAAAGAAAAAAATGCACTATTGCTGAAAACAGAATAATCAAGCTAGCCCTAATAACCGATTTGGGTAAAAATTGGGCACGGTGCTTGCCCAACTGGGGCAACCTGCTTACCCATCCGGGGCACGCTGCTTGCCCCTGATGGGCAGAATTGCAGTCAGGCATCTGCCCAATAAGTTAATGTTGTAAC